>CAJOMM010000063.1 GCA_905235765.1 uncultured Clostridia bacterium | reverse complement strand
TCTAATCAAAGTTTTAAGATAGCGACTTCAAAAGAAATGAAAGAACTTACCGTTTATCTCTTTGAACATAAAGACGAACTTGACGATTTGGATAAAGTTCTTATAAATAAGCTATACGAAGAATATGAAAAAACAAAAAACGTTTCTGCCGAAACGCAGTTAAAATGGTCTAAAATTTATAATAAGGCATACGTAGACTGGTTAAACGCTAAAAGTAACGCGGATTTTTCGTTATTTGCGCCTTCGCTCAACAGTATTATAGAAATGATGAGAGAAAACGTTTCTTTAAGAGAAAACGCTATGAAAGACGTTTACGATAATTTCCTGAACGATTATGAAAAAGGTATGCTTCAAGAAGATCTCGACGTGTTTTTCGATGAGCTTAAAACGGGACTTTTGGAACTGTTGAAGAAAATAAAAAATTCTAATAAGAAGATTAGAAGTGATTTTTTGCACAGGGAAATACCTGTTTATAAACAGGCGGAATTTTCCGACTATATTCTAAAACTTAACGGTTATGACTTCAAAAGGGGTTGCTTGTCAACGACGGAACATCCGTTTACAATAAACGTAGCGAAAGACGACTCTCGCGTTACGACCCACTATTACGAGAACATGTTTATTTCCAACATTTTTTCGGTAATACACGAGGGAGGACACGCCATCTTTATGCAAAACCAAAGAGAAGAGGATTATTCGCATTTTATAAACGACGGAATTTCTAACGGCATGCACGAATCCGTATCGAGGTTTTACGAAAACGTAATTGGCAGGAGTAAGGCTTATATAAGTTTGATTTATCCCGAACTCAAGAAGGTGTTTTCGGCAGAACTCGGAGACATAACGGAACGCGAACTGTATGAAGCGGTAAACATAGTAGAGCCGTCTTTAATCAGAACTGAGGCGGATGAGGTTACTTACGGTATTCATATAATAATCCGATACGAAATAGAAAAGATGCTTCTGAGCGAAAAAATATCGGTTAACGACGTCCCGAGCGTATGGAATAGGTTATATAAAGAATATCTCGGCGTGGTCCCCGAAAACGACGCTAAAGGCGCTTTACAGGACGTACATTGGGCGTCCGACTTCGGATATTTCCCGAGTTACGCTTTGGGCAATGCCTACAACGCTATGTATTTGAGAAAAATAAAGAAAGACATGGATTTTGATTCGGCGGTCAGGCGCGGAGACTTCGATAAAATAAACGGCTGGATGAAAGAAAACGTTTTTAAGTATGCAAACGTGTTGACGCCGAAAGAGTGGTTGAAGAAATTGACCGGCGAAGATTTTTCCGCAAAATACTTTTTAGAATATCTTAACGAAAAATATTCTGAAATTTACGGGTTTTAATAATGGGTTTTGGTGATTTATGGAAGTAAAAAATATTGTTATAACGGGGGCAAGCGACGGAATCGGGCTTGCAGCCGCGCGTAAACTTAAAGCGCTCGGCAATAACGTAATAATCGTGGGCAGGTCGCCCGAAAAGACTAAAAAGGTTGCGGCGGAATTGGATGTGCCGTTTCATATTGCCGATTATTCTAAACTAAAAGACGTCGTGCGCCTTGCAAACGAACTTTTAAGTTACGAGAAAATTGACGTTTTATGCAATAACGCCGGCGGCGCGCAAGGGGAAAGAACTCTTACCGAAGATGGTATCGAGCGAACGTTTCAGATTAACGTTTTAGCCGGATTTTTGCTTACCGAATTGTTGATAGATAAATTATGCGAAAGTAACGCTACGGTTATTCAGACGTCCAGCATAGCGTCTAATCTGTTCGGGTACGATTTAGATGTTGACGACTTTCAGAACGAACGGAACTACGCTCCATTTAAGGCATACGGGTACGCCAAACTCGAGGACGTATTGTTTACAAAAGAACTGAATAACAGGTATAAGAAAAGAGGGCTTAGCGCCGTTGCTTTCGAGCCCGGTGTCGTAAGAACGAATTTTGCTTCGGAATCCACAGGTTTTGTAAAATTTTGTTACCACTCTCCGCTGAAATATCTGTTCACTATTTCGCCGGAAAAAAGCGCGGAGCGAATTGTGAAACTTGCGCTCGGTAACCCGGATCATGATTTTATATGCGGAGAAGTTTACAGCAAAGATAAAATAATGGATCTTAAATTTAAGGATACGGACGGTGCCGCCGCCCGTAAATTATGGGAATATTGCGAAAAACTTACTGAAAAATTTATTAAATAAATATATAAATAAAGCCCCCTCCGTAGACCGATAGTCTGCGGAGGGGGTATTTGAAATTAAGCTTTGAATATACACTTTCTCGGGCATTTTTCCACGCAGGTCATACACCCCGTACATTTGGAGTAATCTATTTTCGGGAGATCGTTTTCCATAGTTATCGCACCTTCAGGACAGCTTTTAGCGCAAAGGCTGCAACCAATACAACCTTTTTTACAAACGTTCATAACGTCTTTTCCTCGGTGATGAGAAGAACAGGCGATATAAGCGTCAGCGTCAAAAGGTAATAATTCGATTAAATTTTTAGGGCAGGCTTTAACGCATTTTCCACATGCGACGCAAAGATTTTTATTTATTACGGAAACTCCGTCTCTAAGGGTTATAGCGCCGTAATCACACGCTCTGACGCAATCGCCTCCGCCTAAACAACCGAAGATACAGCCTTTGTTTCCACCGGAGAAAGAACTGATCGACGCACAGGTCTGATTGCCTACGTAATTAAAATTGTCTACACAAAAATCTCCGCCCGAACAATGGACTTTTGCCGCAACTGTTTTTCCTGCCGAATATTGAACGCCGAGGATATTTGCTATTTCCGTTTTATTTTCTTTTGAAGTCGGTCCGCAATCATCTATGTTAGCTCTGCCTTCCGAAAGCGCCTTTGCGAAATCCGCGCACCCGGCATAACCGCAGCCGCCGCAGTTTGCGTTTGCGAGTTTTTCCTTTATCTGTTCCGATTTTACGTCCTCGTTGGTGTTGCAAAGTTTGGAAACCGTCACGATAAGCACGGAAAAAATAACGGCGAGCGCGGCTACGATCGCGAGTATTATAAAAAGATTCGTTAAATTTACGGGCGCCAAAAAATTATTCATATCTATTTCCTATATAATTAAAGTAAACACATAAAAAGCCATGGCGATAAAAGAAGCGGTAAGCATAGCGATCGGAAATCCTTTTAAGTGCTTATTTATTGATGTCCTTGCGATTTTTTCTCTAAGACCGCTCATGAGTACTATGGAAAGAGTAAAACCTACGCCTGCGAACAGCCCGTAAAGAACCGCAAACCCCATATTCATTTGTTGCGCTTCAATTCCGATCAAAGCCGCCATTTGAGTTGGGTCGATAACCAATTCCGCAACGCCTAAAACCGCGCAGTTGGTAGTGATAAGCGGAAGATATATTCCCATAGCGTTGTAAAGCGTAGGCGAAAATCTTTTAAGAACGGATTCTATCATTTGCACGATCGCCGCTATTATGAATATAAATACTATAATTTCTATAAAGTCAATTCCGAGCGGCACTAAAACGTATGTATAGATAGGATAAGTTATTAAACAGGTTATCGTCATAACGAAAGTAACCGCAATTCCCATACCGAGGGCGGATTTGAAGTCTTTGCTCACGCCGAGGAAGGGGCATATACCTAAAAATTGAACTACGACGAAGTTGTTGATAAAAACGGCGGAAACTATAATCATTAAAAATTCGGTCATTTTATTCCGCCTCCTTTAATGGTTCGAAGCATTTCATTTTTTTCTTTTTTTCTATTTTATCGGAAACGAGTGAAAACGTTGCGATAAACAGGGCGAACGTAAAGAACGCGCCTGCGCTCGACGCAAAAAATCCGATAGAAAAATTCCAAAGTTTTATTCCGAAAATCGTTCCGTTGCCTAAAATCTCTCTAACCGCCCCCATAAGCGTTAACGCGGCAGTAAATCCGAGTCCCATAAAAAGTCCGTCCGCCGCTGAAGCGATAACGCCGTTTTTACTTGCAAAGCTTTCGGCTCTTGCCAAAATGATACAATTTACGACGATAAGCGGAAGATAAAGTCCTAAACTTTCGTAAAGTTCCGGGAGGGCGTAATCCAAAATTAACCTTACTATCGTAACGAACGTAGCAATTATAAGGACGAAAGCGGGGATACGCACTTCCTTCGGAATTGCTTTTTTCAGTAAAGAAATCATTACGTTGCTACAAATAAGAACGAAAGTAACCGCAAGTCCCATGCCTATTCCGTTAGAAGCCATCGTAGTTAAGGCGAGGGTAGGACATGTTCCCAATACGAGTTTAAGCGTTGGATTAGAGGTTAAAAGCCCGTCTTTTGCTATTTTCTTGAAATTTGTTTTCATTATGCAGGCTCCTTTTCGCTTAAGTATTTAAGTACGCAATTTACCGCGTTATCACCGGCAGTCGACGAAAACGTTGCGCCGGAAACGACGTTATATTCCATATGTTTATCCGTAGCGGAAAACAGTTTTCCGGAACGGTATAAAGAAGTAACGTCTGTTATACGGAATCTACTGTAATAATCTTCGCCGAGCTTACTCATAAGCGTTTGTTTATCGTAGTCCAGGACTTTGTCTATCGAATAAACATTATTTTCTGAAACGGAGACTTTTACCCAGAGAGTTATAGTGCCTTCTTTATATCCGTGATAGCCGGTTGTTTGAAACAGGATATCGGCTCCACCGTCGATAAGGTAAACTTTATTTATTTTCCCGTAGCCGTAATCGATAGGAGAGTTTTCGTCGTCGAATTCCACGGAATATTGTTTATCCGAACCGTATATTTTCTTTATTGCGCGAGCAGTGCGTTCTTCCGCTGAAACGTAGAGAACATCTCTTAAAACCGATAAAAGACCTCCGGCAATCAAGGCTATCAAGAGCAGAGAAGCGATACTTCTGAACCATACGTTTTTTAATACGTTTTTCATTTGGTTTTCTCCTTTTTGCGCGCGCTGCCGAAAGTTTTATTGACAATAAATTTATCAATAAGCGGAACGGTAAGATTCATCAGAAGAATACAGAAAGATACAGTCTCCATTTTAGTTGCGTAGCGAAGTATAGCGGTTAAAATACCGAGCGAGCAGAAGTAAATTATATTGCCCCAAACGGTGTTGGGAGTGGTTACGTAATCGGTTGCCATAAAGAAAGCGGCAAGCATAAGCCCACCGGACAAAATGGTCGGTAAAAACATGTTGAAATCGCCGTAAAGAAGAGAGGACACAAGTCCTGTTACAGCTACGAAAATAACGGGGTATCCGAAATTTATAATTCCGCGAACGGCAAGATAAATTCCACCGATAATGATAGCTATTTTACACGTTTCGCCTATACATCCGTAAAGTCCGGTACCCAAAAGAAGATCCCAAACGGAAAGTCCTTCCGGCATAACTCCCGTCGTTATACTTTCCAAAGCCGTTGCGGAAGAGGACACGTCGGCGCCTGTAATCGAACCGATACAGGGGAGTATCCAAGGTCCCAACGCCGCCTGAAAAGATATGAAAATAAATATTCTGCCTGTGATTGCAGGGTTAACTACGTTTTTGCCTGTGCCACCGAACAACATTTTAACTGCGGTAACGGCGAATATGCTGCCGAAAACGGGCGCATACCACGGGTAATTCGTACCAACAGTAAGACCTATCAGAAGTCCTGTAACAAGCGAGGAATAATCGAATTGTTTCAATATTTCTTTTAGCGGTTTTTTTGCTATTAAAAGGAATACGAATTCGCTTAAAACAGCAGACGCTGCGGCGATAAATATGTATAAAAACGCCGTAAACCCGAAATAGACGATACCCATTATCGCTGCCGGACATAAGGCAATACATACGTCTATCATTATGCGTTTAGTCGTTCTGTTTGATTTTAAGTGCGGAGACGGGGAATACGTCAAAAGGTCATCCATTTTTCTTCATCTCCTTAATTTTGGTTTTGGCGGCGGAAATGCTTTGCACTAAAGCGCGCTTTGCCGGACAGTTATACGCACAGAGTCCGCATTCGATACAATTCATAGCCCCGTAGCGCTCCGCTTCCGCGTAATTTCCTGCATTATAGTAACTTTCAATATACATAGGCATAAGCCTCATAGGGCAGTTTTTGGCGCAAATTCCGCAGTTAATACATGGGGTGGGCGAGTCGAGATTGGTTTCGCCTGTCGTAAGGCAGAGAATTCCGGAATCCGTTTTTCTTACGTACTGATTTAAATTCGCGAGGGATTTACCCATCATGGGGCCGCCGGCAATAACTTTAACCGTTTCGTCTGCGTAACCGCCGCAAAATTCTATAATATCTTTGAACGGTGTTCCTATCGCAACGCGAAGGTTTTTACCTTGGTTTATTCCTTTTCCGCTGACGGTTACAACTGTTTCGGTTAAGGGCTTGTTGTTTACGACCGCTTCGTATATGGCTAGAACAGTCTTTACGTTCTGAACGCAAGCGCCTACGTCGAACGGCATTTTCCCCGGAGGAACTTTTCTTCCGGTAGTAACGTAAATCAAATGTTTTTCGCTACCCATAGGATATTGTTTTTTCAAAGGAATAACTTTTAAGTCGGGATATTTCGAAAACTCTTCTATTGCTTTCGGTTTATTTTTTTCGATGCCTATAACTATTTCTTGTACGTTAAGCGCCTTTGCGGTGAGTTTTATACCTTGATAGATCTTGTCGGTATTTTCTAACATAAGCCTATAGTCGCACGTAAGATAGGGTTCGCATTCCGCTCCGTTGACAACGAGAACGCTGAGTTGATTTTTGGGTGAAAGTTTTGCCGCGGTAGGGAACCCTGCACCGCCAAGCCCGACTATTCCGGCAAGAGCGGTTCTTTCCACTATGGCGGCGGAGGAAAGGTCTTTTATGTTCGGGAAGGACAATTCTTCATTGTTAAAATCGTTTTCTATAATAATATGTTTTTGAATTTGTCCCAAACCGTTTTTAACGTCGTTTATGGCTTTTACCGTTCCCGATACCGAAGAGTAAACGTTTGCGGAAATAACGCCTTGTGCCGCAGCGATAAGTTGCCCCTTTTTTACATGGTCTCCGATGGACACTACGGGCAAAGCCGGCGCGCCGATATGCTGAGATACGCTTATATACACAACCGGTGGGGAAGGCATGTTTTCAATAGGGCAGTCTTTAGTCAATTTATAGCCGTGGATTTTGCTTCCGTAAGGGAATTTTTTTGGTTTAAAAAGATTCAAAAAAGCGTCCTCCGTAAGGAAAAGTCGATTTATAACCTTAGTTTATATTTTTCTTAATCATTGTAATGCTTTAATCATTTTTTGTCAAACATTTAGTGTCTGATATATAAAATATAAGCATATTTTTTACCGAACATTTAGTATTTCTTATTTCAGAATAAAATTATCACAAGGTTGAAAAATACGAGAAAAAATTTCTTGAATAAATTTGAAAAATTTTGGTAAAATTGCTTGCAATTTTTAAAAGTGTATGTTATAATCGACAAGAAATTTACGGAGAGAGAAATGATTAAATTTTTGCCTTTTAATTTAGATGACAAAAATATTATTGCAAAGGGGAAATATCCTCTTTCGGTTTTTCAATCTTTAAATTCTATTAATATTTCTTTTAATATTTTTTCTGATTTTCGTATCAAATAGAAGTCCTTTCGGGGCTTCTTTTTTTTGATTATATTGAAAAAATTTTTTGGAGGTCTTACTTATGAAACAAGGTTTAGTTTACGATGTAAACCAGAAACCGCCCTTCGGCAAAAACTTGCTTTTTGCCTTGCAACAATTTTTGGCGATAATTGCCGCTACTATCTTGGTGCCGATTCTTGCTGACGATTCCGGTGCATATTTAAGCCAGTCGGCTGCGCTTATAGGCGCAGGCGTCGGAACGCTTGTGTATCTTGCGTTCACAAAATTTAAGAGCCCTGTTTTTCTCGGTAGTTCTTTCGCGTTTATTATGCCGCTTGGTACCGCCGTTGCTTACGGATATCTCGGAATAATCTTAGGTTCCGTATTTGCGGCTTTGGTATACGTAATCCTCGCTATCATAATTAAATTTGCAGGCACAGACTGGATAAACAAACTTATGCCGCCCGTTATTATCGGACCCACGGTCGCTTTGATAGGTTTATCTCTTTCCGGTTCTGCTATGAATAATTTAATG
>CAJOMM010000062.1 GCA_905235765.1 uncultured Clostridia bacterium | reverse complement strand
ATTAAGGACGTTACCGTGTCCGAGAAAATGCAACGTTATTATCATTAACATTGCCACGATTCTCAACAGTTCAACGTTTGATTGTCTTGATTTAACTTCCATTTTTTCGCTCAGAAAATATATTCTGCCCAATCTTAAACTTATCTCTTTATTTTATTCCTTACGTCTAAAAGCCAAAGCATGGTCCTGAATTTAAAATACTTGTGCTTGACGGCAACTTCGCAATAGACTTTTGCCCACTTGTTTTTCGGCTTTACGGCTTAGCCGCCGAAACGTAACGTTCGTCTACGTAAAACATTTTCAGTAATTGTTTTTTTTGTTTGCGTTTTATAGGCGCTCTCGCTATCATTCTCAGCCATTGGTTGCCCATCGCACAAACGACCTCTTCATACGCGCCCGTAGGTAGGTCGGTTTGGTAAAAACTTATCGCCCGTTCTATTCCGTCAAGAAGAAGTTCGTGTTGCAAATACATATTTTCTTTGTATGAATACGTGACCGAATCGTTCCTCGTTACGTAATGATAAAGCGGTCTATCGACGTACGACATGGATTTTGCTCCGAACATACACGGCAAAACGACGCTTACGTCGTCGGCTACCGTTACCCGCTTATCGCAGAACTGCCAATTATCAACGAAAAGTTCTTTTCTGAAAATTTTATTGCAAAGACTCGGCGACAAATACCTTTCGGCAATTTTAGGCAGAACTTTATATCGCAATTCCCCTAACTCTTCGCCGACGTATACGCCCTCTTCTATAATTTTACCGTTAGGCGTTTTAACGCCGTTACGTTCGTATAAGTGATTGCACATCGATATTTCTACGTTATTGTTTTCGACGTTTTGCCATAAAACTTCGAACATATCTTCGTCGATATAATCGTCGCTGTCTACGAACCCGACGTAAAGTCCGTCGGCGGCGGTAACTCCGTCCATCCAACCGGCGGTTACGCCTTCATTTTGTTTATGAATTACTTTAACCGTATGACCTTCAGGTTTCCATTCGTCGCAGATCTTACCCGAGCCGTCTGTCGAACCGTCGTCGACCAAAACGTACTGCATACCTTTCATCGTCTGTTTTTCCAACGATTCCAGACACCTCGGCAACAGTTCTTCCATATTGTAGATCAAAACAATTACGCTTAAGTTTACCATTAACGAATTTCCTAATATATTTCTGTCAGCCAATCTTTATCGACTTTTAAATTGCCTGTAACGATTTCAAGATATTTAAGATGTAATTCCTTGGTTATTTTACCTTGAACGCCTGAATTTATTTCGTATTTATCTACCGATACAACGGGCGTTATTTCCATTGCCGAACCGCACAAAAAAGCCTCGTCGCACATATAAAGTTCGGTTCTGTCGATCTTCCTTTCTTCTACTTCGATGCCGAGAATGTTTTTTGCAATGTAGATTACAGTATCTCTCGTGATACTTTCAAGAACACTTTCGGTTATCGATGGCGTAATGAGTTTTCCGTCTCTTACGATGAACAGACACGACCCCGGACCTTCGGCAACGCCTCCGTTATTGTTCAGGAAAATAGTTGTGTCATAACCGTTATCAATCGCTTCCAACTGAGCCATCCTGCTATTAATATAATTAGCTCCGCATTTTATTCTCGGGGACAGACTGTTATCGTTTATTCTTTCCCAGGAGCTTACGCAACAACGCAATCCTTTTTTATTGTACTCAGCGCTGGTATATCCTTTCGGAACGGGAGCAACGAACATATTCACAGGACCTCTTGAACTCCACGTTCCGAGCCCGTCTACAAATAAGGTTTGTCTTACCGCGATATTTTCTCTGTAATCATTTTTTCTCACCGTATCTATAAGCGCTTTTTTCATTTCCTCGACGGTGAAAGTATCTTCCATTTTTAAAAGTCTTTGAGAACGTTTGAGCCTTTTATAATGATCGTCAAGCCTGAAAGCGTATAATTGCTTACGATCTTCGTTCCAATAACATCTTATTCCCTCAAAAACGTTAAGACCAAACTGGGAAGTCGGAGAAAGTACGCCAATTTTGGCATCAGGCAAATGTATAATCTCACCGTTTATCCATATATATCTGTTTTCAACCGTTGTATTCATTATTTTATTTCCTTTAAAACTCAAATGTATGAAATATATCGTCAAATGTTTCTTGTCTTTTAATAAGTTTTATTTTGCCATCTTCACCGCTACAATCAACAACAGCAAAATTCGGCAATATAAACGGAGGCTTCAAAACTACAGAATAAGAGCCAACGTTACCAAAAACGACATAATCTCCGACTGAAAGTTTGCCATCATAGTGTCTGTACAAGTAATCAGATTCAATACAGGTAAACCCACCAAAATCTAAATCATTATACTCTTTGCCATCAGTATTTGAATAAATTTCAACCGGAGGATTCTTTTTATTAAGCGTTGGATTTATATTATAAATAGAACCGAGAACAGTCGCTATATATTTCCCTCTGATATTCTTGATACTTTTTACTTTTGCGGCAAATTTCATGCAATCGCCGACAAGGGCGCTGCCCGGCTCGATAACGAGTTTCGGCTTTTTGTCAAAATTCCCGAAAGCCTCCTCAAACTGCGGAGCAACCGCTTGCGCATACTCAATATATTCCGGAATATACGAATCAAATTGCTCTTTAAGAGAGTCCGCCATTTTACCGAAAAGCCCGCCACCGAGATCAATTTTATCGGGAACCCTTCCAATTCCCCTTGTAAGGGAAATCATTCCGTCCGCTCTCGGCGCCCAAGTTTCGAGTTTCCTTGAGGCAAAATGACAATGCATTTCAGACAGCACTAAGTTATGATGCCTTTTAAGAGCGTCAGAAATATAAGCGAAATCTTCCGACAAAACGTCGACGCCAAATCTTGATAAAACATTATCGTTTATTTCAAAATTACATCTAATACCAATATTTAACTCTATATTTTTATTTTCTTCGGCAATGGTTTCTATATAATGCATTTCTTCAATGTTGTCAACATTAACGCAACCGCCGGCAAGTAACACCTCTTTTATTGCAGATTGATTTTTACATGGCCCGTTAAAAATAATTTTATTGGGCGCCACGCCGATCCTTTTGGCTATTTCATATTCCATTTCGGAAACAACTTCGGCATATCCCCCAAGATTGTCAATTATTTTGCATAAAGTAGGCGTATAATTAGTCTTGTATGAGTATGCAATATATGTATTGGGATAAATTTTACGAAAAGCGTTTATAAGCTCCAAATAATTTTGTTTGAACTGTTCCGAATTGAGAAGATAAAAAGATTCTCCATATTCCGTCTCAATATTTTTTAATAAGTTATAATTTAATTCCATTATAATTACCTTGAAACAATCTTATCAACTATTTCACACACCTTATTGTGATTTTCAATAAAAAAATCATCCGGCTTAGTTTCCAATTCTTTTTCATATTGCCTTAATTCAGCAATGCTACTTATAAAAAACTTTTCTATTGCATCGTAATCAGTTTCATCAACCGAATCGTAAAAACTTCTTGACAGTATTGCCGCACGAGATCCTAATCTGTAATGTTCTGCAACTATGTATTCCGCAGGAATCATTCCTTCGCCGAGCTTCGCTATCCCACCGAAACCGTAAGGAATACCGGCATCGCCGATTTTTTTGCAAAGGTCGTCGACCATACCGTTGGCAAGCAGCTCGAACATAAACTTCATACCATAAGATAAATGTAAGTCGTTTAGTCCTATATGAATCTCATCTACTCCATTTATTTTTAAAATTTTATCAAGTTCGCTTACCGCCTCTTTTGTCTCGAGAAGCAAAACGGTTCTCGCTCTGCCGTCAACATAACCGATAAATTCTTTTACCTCTTCCGCTGTCTTAAAATAAGGAAGCATTATTATGTCGGCGCCATATTCTATTGCCTTATTTATCTCGTAGCCAGACTGCGGATTTATAGGATTAACTCTGACCTGCAACTTTGAATATCCGAGCGCTTTTTTTACGAGCGGAATATCCTCGAGCGAATGTTTAGATTTAACGGTATTCATACCTTTTTGTCGCTCTTCTTTGTAAAGTTGTTCAAGGTCTATCCATACTCTGTCGACTTTAGCTCTGTCCGCTATCGCCGCTATAATAGGATCATTCGTAATATACATTAAAGTCAAAGCCATACTACTTCTCCTGTAGTTGTTAAGCAAAAATTATTCTCCCTGCATTTCATCAAGATATTCTATCATCCTCGAGTACATTTCTAAAATACCATATTTTGCAGTCCAGCCTAATGCGTTCAATTTAGCGGAAGAAAGTTTTAATTCGGTATGCGGAGCATATCCTGCGTTTTCTTTAGGAATATCTATAACTACCTTTGATTTTCCATTTGAAAAACTATCTGCAACGAGTTGTGCCATATCCTTAATCGACATAGTGTTCGCCTCGTTGACGACGTTGTATGCCTCGCCTTTCTTGCCATTAATTAATAAAGTAAATATTGCGCTGACTGCATCTGCGCCGTAAGTATAATTGCCGTAAGACAAACCGTCAGTGTGTAAAATAATGTCCTTTCCATTTCTCGCACTTTCGGCGAATTGCTTATAAACTCTATTATCGTGATCAAAAACCCCTGCTCCGAACACTTGAGAAAGTCTCGCTATACACACGTTAAGGTTATATTCTTCAGCGTATGAAACACACATAAGTTCGGCTAGTCTTTTCCCTTCTGAATACGACGATCTGACATTAGATAAATTAATATAACCTAATTCATCTTCTTTTCTTCTGCCGCCACCCCCAACTTGTCCATATACCTCCATAGAAGAGAGGTAAACTAATGATCTCGCTTTCTTTTTTACCGCAAAATCAAGAACATTTTTTGTTCCGATAACGATACTGTTAATCGTTTCGACAGGGTAAAATATTTAGAAACTGTTGGGGAAGCCGTGTGTATAATATAATCGACATCGCCATCAAAATCAAAAGACTCTGCAATATCTCCTATAATCAAATTAATGCCATCAAGGTTTTCTAAAGCTATCTTTGCTTTTTCCCTACTTCTTACGAGGGCATATATCTTTTTAACGTTTGCAGTCTGTAGTGCCTTGACGATTAACCTGCCTATATATCCCGTTCCACCCGTAACGAGATAAGACGCGTTCGTCATTCCGTTATCTATTAAAAAATCCGCAAGCGCCGAGATGTCTTCGGAAAAAACTTTACTCGTCATCATTCACCATTTTTTCAAATAAAACTTTACACATATAATAGTCTGTAATTGTTGTAACCTTTATATTGTCTTGTGGCCCCATTACAGCATTAAGCTCTTTGCCATAATACAACAACATTGAAGCGGTATCAATAAAATTATGCACCTCTTCTTTTATTGATAAATCATGATAATACACCAAGTCTTCAAACCGAGCACATTGAGGCGCCCTAGCTATAAAGCATTTATCTCTTGTAACGGTTTTATGTATTAAATTTTGCTCATCGGCAAGCGCAATCGTCTCAATTGCCCTTGCTACGGTGATAGCATTGCCCGCCTCCTTTGCTATATTTATACATTTTAAAATGGTATCTTCATCTATTAAGGGTCTGACGCCGTCATGTAAAAGAATTATATCGTTTGGATTTGCAACACTTTTTAAAGCAAGAATTCCGTTATATTGAGAATCTATTGGATTAGCCCCACCGGGAACAATATTAAGAATTTTTGTGTAATTCTCTTTAAGAACTATACTTTTCGTATAGTCTAAATAATCGGCGTTTGTAACCAATACAATCCCATCGATTTC
>CAJOMM010000061.1 GCA_905235765.1 uncultured Clostridia bacterium | reverse complement strand
GGAACCAAATTTGAAGATCTGCCGGATGACTATGCATGTCCTTTGTGCGCGGCAGATAAATCATCTTTTTCAGCCGAATAAAATTTACCCCTCCGTTGAAGAAAATCTTCAACGGAGGGGTAAATAGTTTAAAAATATATAACCATAAGATTTGACAAAAGGAAATTAATATTATACAATATAAAGGCTTGTTTAATTGAGGAACCTGTGGTTTCTCTTATCTTGTTAAAACTTAATATATATATGAGCTCAATTGGATAGAGCGTTGGTCTACGGAACCAAAGGTTAGGGGTTCGAGTCCCTTATGGCGCGCCACAAAAAAGGACGCCTGTGGCGTCTTTTTTTGTGCAAGCCGACGGTAGCGTTAGCGGACGTCATGGTGCGCCAAAGCATGAGGATAGCCAAGTTGCTATCTTTTTTGTTTTGACGCACCTAGGTAAGTCTTGAACGACAAAATCTGCGATGAAAGCACACATTTTAATTCGTATGTCCAACGCTCGCCGTCGCCGTTTCCGCCGTAAAACCATTTATGATAATACTTTACAATTTAAATATCCTGTTTCTATAAGCGGATGGGGTGACTCCGGCTATTCTCTTAAAGGTTTTCGTAAAATAAGTCGGCTCACTGAATTGTAATTTGGCTGAAATTTCACGGATAGTTAACTCTTGATTGCGGAGCAGGTCTTTCGCTTTTTCTATCTTTAATCTTATGAAGTATTCCATAATGGAAAATCCTGTTTCTTTCTTGAAAATACGCATAAGGTATGCTCTTCCGTAATTTGTTTTTTCAAGCACTTCGTCAATCGAAAGCGTGGAGTATACAGAATCATTAAGTAGCGATATTACGTCGGTAATCTGCTTTTTTGTATATTCTTTTTCGCGTATAAAAATGGAGTTTTCGCCGTCGGTCTCAGTTTGACTTCGTAACAGGTTTATCAGGAAAATTTCCAGATAGTTTTTTATAAGCTGTTCTCCTCCCAGCGTAGGTGATTTGAGGAATTGCATTTTTTTTAGTTTTGGATCCGAGAATGCGATATTGAAAGTTCTTCCACCTTCATTGTAGATATTATAAATTAAACCGACGTAGTTACTTGAAACGCTTATTTTCTTATTTTCAAAAAATTTCATGGCTTCGGATTTGCATACGAATGAAACTATGAACACGTTTGGTGGCTTCTTCCCGTTTGCGGCGAGTGTATGAAATTCGTTGGGTTTATGAAATAGTACTTCTCCTTTTTCCAAAATGATTTTCTTATCGTCCGCATAACAAATAATACTATCCTTATCAACATAGACAAATTCCCAAAAATCATGAGATTCGCCTTCTGTTTTAAAGTTTTTGTCAAACTCAAAATAGTGTATCGTTACAATTTTACTTACGTTTATTAAGTTTTCAAGTTTATGCTTAAAATATTTTTTCATATTTGAATTATATTTTTTAAACAAAGAATTGTCAAGTAGATTTATTTACCATTTTTAGAAATTATAGCACATTGTAAATTCCGACTACCGATGATATAATAATAAAGAAAGCGGAGGTTATTATGAGAGTTTTGGCAATCGGGGCGCATCCCGACGATATTGAAATCGCTTGCAGCGGAACGCTTGCAAAATGCGTAAAACGCGGAGATAAAGTCATAGTATGCCACGTATCGAGCGGAAATTTGGGGCACGTCGTGATTCCGCCCGACGAACTGCGAGTTATTCGAGCAAACGAGGCGAAAAAGGCAGGCGCAATGGCAGGCATCGAGGTTATTTCGGCAGGCTTTGACGATCTGGAGATTTTCGACAATAACAAAGAGGCGAGAGATAAAATCGTAGATATTATCAAGTATGCGAATCCGGATTTTATAATCACTCACAATCCCGACGATTATATGCCCGACCACACGGCTGTATCGCGCTTAGTGTTCGACGCAAGTTTTACGGCGACGCTTCCGAATTATAAGAGCAAGTATAAAGATCCTGCAAAACTCGTGCCTATTTATTATATGGATACATTGGCAGGCGTAAATTTTGTGCCGACGGAATTCGTTGATATAACCGACGAGATCGACCTGAAACTGAATATGCTGAATTGTCACGAAAGTCAGGTCGTATGGATGCGCGAACACGACGGTATAGACTTTCCGGATATGGTCAGGACGTGTTCGAGATACAGAGGGTATCAGTGCGGTGCGGAATACGCCGAGGGCTTCCGTCAATGCCAAGTATATTTAAAAGGAACGACCAAAAGGTTATTACCTTAATTTGAAAGGAGATATAAGAAATGAATTTTAAATCGACGGTTAAAGGCAGTTTATGCGAAGATTTCTTTCCGAAGGGATGGGATCTTGACAAGATGGACGATTGTTGCGCTCATTCGCCCGAAGAAATTACCGAAAGACAATCTTTCTGGAACGAAAATTTTGCGCCCGTAGAATGCGCGGACGTCAAAGAATTCGACGTGAAAATGGGGCACGAGATAGCCAACGAGATAAGAAAGGCGAACGCCGAAAAAAGAAAGATAGCGTTTATACTTCCCGTAGGACCTATGGGTATGTATAAATGGGCGGTATATTTTCTTAAAGAGTGGAACGAAAGTTGCGAAAACGTGTGGTGTTTCAATATGGACGAATGGGCGGACGCGGAAGGTAATACCATAACGGGCGAAGCGTCTTTCCAAAGCGCTATGGAACAGGCTTTTTACAATCCTTTGGGAGATAAAACCGTGCCCGTTTCGCATAGAAATTTCGCGCTTAAAGACAATCTTCCGACGTATCCGGAAAAAATTGCGAAGTTAAAGGCGGAAGGCGCGAAACTCGTTCTCGTATACGGTATAGGCAGAATGTGCCATATAGCGTTCTGGGAACCGATGATAGGCGCGGAATTCGATACCGATGAGAAATGGAAAGAGCAGCCGTACAGAATAGGCGTTAAACTTCACCCCTTAACGATAGAGCAGAACGCCATAACTTCTTTTAAATCGAGGACGACGCTCGTTCCTTGCAGGGCAAATACGATAGGACCGAAACTTATGTTTTCTGCGGATTACGCTATAGGCGGTGCAGACGGCGCGCTTTCGCGCGGAATGCAGTGGCAGGGCATGAGTTTGTGGATGACTTTAAGATACGGACCAACGAGATTCGTAACTTCGAGTTATATCCCGACTCTTCCCGGAAAACTTTTCTTCCTTAAAGAACTTGCAGGGCCCTTAAATCCCGAAGCCAACTGATTTTCGGTCGTAGCCAAAAGCAACGTTGTCGATAAGAGGTTTTTAATATGAAAGGTATCGCAGTCGCAGGAACTTTGCTCATAGATAAAATAAATACTATCGAAAGCTATCCGAACGTCGGGGAACTTACGCAGATAAGAGGCGTTAAGAGATCCGTCGGAGGACTCGTGCCGAACGTCGGGATAGATTTAAAAAAGATTGACGAAAATTTGACCATAAAAGCCGTTGGGCTTATAGGTAACGACGATGACGGCGAATTTATAAAGAGAGTTTTGTCCGAAAACGGAATTATTACGGAAAGTATAAAAACTTGCGAAGTCAATACGAGTTTTACGGACGTTATGAGCATAAGCGGCGGACAGCGAACCTTTTTCACTTTCGTGGGCGCGAGCGCGAATTTCGGTGCGGACGACGTGGATATTGACGGTCTGGACGTCGAAATGTTGCATCTCGGATATTTTCTACTGTTGGATAAAATAGACGGCGGCGACGGTTTAAAACTCTTGAAAAAGGCAAAAGAAAAAGGAATTAAGACTTCAATAGACCTCGTTAGCGAAAATTCGGACAGATATTCGCTCGTTTTGCCTTGTTTAGCTTACACGGATAATCTTATAGTGAACGAGTTGGAAGCGAGTAAACTTACGGGTATAGAGTCGAAAAATGAAAATCTTCGTTTGATAGCGGAAAAGTTAAAGAATTACGGCGTCAAAGAGAGGGTAATAATTCATACGCCCGAAATCGGCGTGTGCCTTTCAAAAAACGGATTTACCGCAGTCCCGTCTTACGAATTGCCGAAAGAATTTATACAAGGTACGACGGGCGCAGGCGACGCGTTCTGCGCTGGCGCTTTGCACGGTATTTATAAAAACAAAACCGATAAAGAAATTTTAGAGTTCGCGTCCGCTGCGGCGGTAGTCGCTCTGTCGGAGAGCGACGCGACGAGCGGACTCCGAGCGGAAGAAGAAATAACAAAATTGTGTAAGAAATTTAAAAGGAAAGAAATATGCTTGTAAATTTAAATGAAATATTAAAGATAGCGGAACAGGACAAAAGCGCGATAGGTATGTTCAACGCCACGGGTTTTGACAGCTTGCAGGCGATTGTCGGAGCGGCGGAAGAATTGAATAAGCCGGTAATAATTGCGCACGCGGAAGTTCATAACGTGTATAACGATATAACTATGGTGGGACCTGCGATGATAGCGGTGGCGCAAGCGGCGAAAGTGCCCGTATGCGTACATCTCGACCACGGCACGTCGATAGATATGGTCTATAAGGCGTTAAGGCTTGGCTTTACGTCCGTTATGATGGACGCGTCGGCGCTGCCTTACGAGGAAAATTTGCGCCTTACGAAGCAGATAACCGAAGCTGCGCACGCTATGGACGTGAGCGTCGAGGCGGAACTCGGCAGACTCGTTACGGGCGAAGCAGGCAGTGGGGAAAACAATTCAAACGCCAAGCCCGAAGATTTTTATACTCGCCCTGACGAGGCGGAAGCATTCTGCAAGGCTACGGGCATCGACGCTTTGGCAATCGCTTTCGGAACGGCGCACGGGTTTTATAAGGCGCAGCCGAAACTCGACTTCGACGTCGTAAAGAATTGCGCTAAAGCAACGGGATTACCGCTCGTAATGCACGGCGGTAGCGGCGTTTCCGAAGAAGGTTTCGTAAAAGCGATTGAAAACGGTATCCGCAAGATAAATTATTATTCGTATATGTCGAAAGCAGGCTACATGGCGGCGAAACAGGTAATAGAAAACGGCAC
>CAJOMM010000060.1 GCA_905235765.1 uncultured Clostridia bacterium | reverse complement strand
ATCTTAAGCGTTCTTACGCTCGCCGCAGAAGCTTTATCCGTGGTTTTTACGCCGACGGCAGCCGTTAAAACGAAAAGCGCCGAAACCGCAAAAATCAAGATCTTTGTCAAAGTTTTTGTTTTCATGTTTTTCTCCTTATATGTTAAATTTCTTTTTTGTTTTTTAATGATTTAGTCGCCGACACGTTTCTTACGATAACCGCTATTACCATAATAAAGAATATAATTGCAGAGAGCGCGCGCAACGCCGGAAGATCGCTGTGATTCTGATTTTTAACGGCGTTGTATACGTAAGTGCTTATAGTGTCGAAAGTGGTGGGTTTGGTGTAAGCGGAAATCATATAATCGTCTAAAGACAATGTTATTGCGAGAAGGAATCCGGAAATTATGCCGGGCAAAATTTCCGGTATTACCACTTTCGTAAGCGCCTGAAAGGGCGACGCGCCGAGATCCAACGCCGCTTCGTATAAACTTCCGTCCATTTGTTTGAGTTTGGGAATAACCGACAGAACGACGAACGGAGCGCAAATTACCACGTGTCCGATGAGAAGCGCGAAGTAACTTCTGCCGATGCCAAGAAGAGCAAAAACGAGAGCGAGCGATATGGCGGTAACGATTTCCGCGTTTATTACGGGGATATGGTTAGCGTTTTTGACGAATTTTCCCAGCAATTTTTTATTGTAGAAAATACCGATTGCGCCCAAGGTTCCCAAAATTGTGGAAAGCGACGCCGAAATAAGCGCGAGCACCACCGTATTTATAATTGTTTTTCTTATTCTTTCTCCCGTAAACAAATCTTTGTAAAGTTCTAACGAGAACCCCGACCATTTACCTACGACCGTAGAGTCGGTAAAGCTGTATACGACGAGAACGAGAATCGGAACGTATACGAAAGCGAGGATGAGTATCAAATATCCCCAGGAAAGAAATTTTTTCATAAGTTCGTACCTCTCGTCGCAAGTTTATCGTCGGAAAATTTACCTTCTATCAGCGTCGATAAAAACATTATGATAAGAAGTACAAGCGCGATGACCGAACCGTAATGCCAGTTGTCGCCGGTTCCGAACCAGGTCTCGATAAGTTTACCGATAATAGTTACTTTGTTGTTGGAAAAGGTGCCGCTTATGACGTAGCACGTCATGGTCGGCATAAACACCATAGTTATTCCGCTGATTATGCCGGGGAGGGAGAGGGGAAGGGTAACCGAAGTGAACACTTTCGCCTTTCCGGCGCCGAGATCCAACGCCGCCTCCTCTAAACTTTTATCCATTTTTATAAGCGTCGTATATAAGGGAAGTATCATAAAGGGCAGGTAGTCGTAAACCATACCTATTATCGTATTCAAAAAGTTGTATTTTCCCAACATCCCGAAAAGATCCAGAATTTCTCTCATAGCGAGCGCGCGGAGAACGAAGTTTATCCACATAGGCATTATAAAAAGGAGCAAAAGGATTCCGCGCCTGCGTTCGGGAAAACGCGAAAGGATATAAGCGACGGGGTAACCTAAAAGCAAACAAATTACCGTGGTCGTAAGACCTATAAGAATACTTATTCCGAGGTTATAAAGCATGCTGGGGCTTGAAAAAAACCAAATAAAGTTGCCGAAAGTAAAACTCCCGTCTTTGGCTGTAAACGCATAGTAGATTATGAGAAGGAGCGGAAATATTACGAATAACGCCAAAAACAAACCGTAAGGAATACAAAGTTGTCCTCGGTTAAAGCGAAAGGCGGATTTTTTTTGTTTTGCGGATCCCGAAGGATCTGCGGATTTTTCTTTTTTCACTTCTTTTCCTCCGCCGCCAAAGAGAGCTTGATTTTTTCTTTGGGAATAATTACCGATACCCTGTCGTTTTCGTTCCAGGTGTCCTCGGTATCGAACACGAAATCTTCTTCGTTTTCGTCGGTGCGGACGGTAAGTTGATAATGGTCGCCCTTGTATATCATTGACACGATATTACCTATAGCGCCGCCCAAATCCTGATCGTCTGATATTTCGATATCTTTGAGTCCTACTTCAACCTTGACGTTCACGTCGGTAAGATCTATTTTGTCGCCGTCCGCGGTTATCAGATACCCTTCTTCGTCCAGGAAGGAGCCGGGGTAAAGCTGCGTAACGTCGCATTGAAATTCGCCGTCGCCGAAGCATACGGTGTTCTTTTTCGTAATATACCCGTCGTAAAGGTTGACGGAGAACTCCTTCGCCATAATATGTATGGCGTCCGGATCTATTTTTACGGAAACCTTTTCGCCGACCTTTCTTTCGACGGTGGACTGAATTACAATTTCGGTCTTTCCGACGAGCATGACCATTTCGTAATGCACGCCCTTAAAAATACAACTGATAATTTCGCCGGAAACCGCGCCTTCGCCGTAAGCCGTAAGTATAACGTCTTCCGGACGGACGACAACGTCCACCTTTTCGTTTACGGGAAAGTCGTCTATACAATCGAAAGTCTGACCTATAAAGCGAACTTTTCTGTTGCCGAGATAGGTGCCGCTGAAAATATTGCTTTCGCCTATAAAATCGGCGACGAACGCGTTTTTAGGTTCGTTATATATATCTTTCGGATCGCCCACCTGTTGAATAACGCCGTCTTTCATAACCACTATCGTGTCGGACATGGTAAGCGCTTCTTCCTGATCGTGCGTAACGTAAATAAAAGTTATGCCGAGTTTTTTATGCATCTCTTTGAGTTCGAGCTGCATATCTTTGCGCATTTTAAGGTCCAACGCTCCAAGAGGTTCGTCTAAAAGAAGAATTTCCGGTTCGTTCACTATCGCCCTTGCTATAGCGACCCTTTGCTGCTGGCCGCCGGAAAGCGTGGCGACGCTTCTTTTTTCAAACCCCTCTAAATCCACCATTTTAAGCGTCTTTTCGACTTTTTGCGCGATAACCGGTTTAGAAAGTTTTTTAAGCTTCAAACCGAACGCGATATTTTCGTAAACGTTGAGGTGCGGAAAAAGCGCGTAGCGTTGAAACACCGTATTTATGGGGCGCTTATTCGGCGGCAGAGAACTTATATCTTCGCCGTTTAAAAGGATTTTTCCGCCGGTTGGTCTGTCAAATCCGGCAATCATGCGCAAAGTCGTAGTTTTTCCGCAGCCGGAGGGCCCTAAAAAGGTTACGAATTCGCCTTTTCTTATGAAAAGGTTTACTTTGTCTACGGCGACGGTTCCGTCCTCGAATTCGCGCGACAAATCGATAAGTTCTATAATTTTTTCTTCACTCGTCATAAGTTTACCTCTAAAAGCTTAAAAAGACGGAGGGGACGATACCCAGATAAACTCCGCGTCCTGATCTTTGGGATTGGAAATCCCGTGCACGGCGTTTGCAGAGAAATAAAAACTTTCTCCCTTTTTGACTTTTATTTTTCTTTTGCCTAATTTAATAACGATCTCGCCCTTCAAAACGAACCCGAACTCTTCTCCTTCGTGCGGAAAATCGTCTTCCGTCGCTTTGCCGCCTTTAAGCAGCATATGTACCGGTTCCATCGCGTTTTTCTGCGCGTTGGGAACAAGCCAGTTCAGAACGTAGTCGTCGGTTACCTTTTCTATAAATTCGTTCTTATTGAAACTAACCTTTTCCTCTTCGTCGTCCGAAGAAAAAAATTCTTTAAGGTCGGTGCCGAGCGCCGAAAGTATATCTATAAGCGTCGCGATAGAAGGGCTTGTCAAGTCGTTTTCGAGCTGCGAAATATATCCCTTTGTAAGTTCGCATCGGTCGGCAAGTTCCTCTTGCGTAAGCTCGCAGGAAAGCCGAAGCTCTTTAATCTTTTCTCCGAGAACCATATTTTCCCCCTTGGTTTAGAGATTATTAACAAAAAGTTTAATAAAACTAAACTCGCAACAATGCAATATTATATACCATACATAGCCGTATGTCAACGATTTATAAGGCATAATGGAAAAATTTTTTTCGGGGGGAAGGCGAGGAATTCGCGGCAAATTGCGTTTTGCGGAAAATCGCGCGGAAACGCTTCGATTTTGTTGCTTTTTGGCGGCATATTATTGTAGAATAAAAATATAAAACGAGAGAGGGGTTTTATGGCTGAAAACAGAAATTCAAAATCCACCCGAAAAGTTACCGCGTCTAAAAGTTCTTCTGCCGGCGCGAGAAGGGCGGTGGGCGCAATTATCGGCGCTGCTTCGGCGGGGAAAGCGGTAAAAGCCGTAAAGAGGGGAAACGGCAAAACCGTGGCGGCGGTTTTTATCGCGTTTATAATCGCGCTTATTATAGGCGTCGGCGCCTGCTTTTTTTTGGGGCGTAACGATTCTTTCGAGATTTTAGGGAAAGAAGAAGTCGTTTTAGAGACGGGGGAAGGATATTCCGACGAAGGCGTTAAAATAGTGGAATTCGGAATCGACGTAAGCGACAAGGCGAAAATTAAAACCGATATGAAACTCGTGGACGGAAAATATTACGCGAGTGGCGACGGATGCTTTTATTATATCGAATATACCGTGGACACTGTTAAGTTCGGCAAAATATATCCGGTAAAGAAAATTCGGCTGGTAAGTTTTGTCGAGCCGACCGAACAAGACGCGATAGACGCGGAAGTGGGGGATTAAAAAATGAAAAAGAAAAAATTTTCTTTAGGTAAAACCGTATTTTTATGCGTTTTGGCGGCGGCGGTAGGGCTTGTCGTAGGCGTGGTCGCGCCGCTTTACGTTGCGGAAGGTTATTTTACCCGTAATATAACCACCGACGAACTTATAGCGAAGAACGGATATTATT
>CAJOMM010000059.1 GCA_905235765.1 uncultured Clostridia bacterium | reverse complement strand
AAGCAAAATTCAAGTTGAACCGCGTACACCTCGCACCAAAAAGCCGCCGCACCCGTAAAACGGGTGAAGTGAAAAAAGAATTAAGAGCAAATAAGGGTAACGGTTAAAAAAAATTAAGGCGGTAAGGTTTTGCCGAAACCCTTAAAAGGGCACCCTCGGCAAGATACTTTTGCTGACGCAAAAGATAACCGAACTGAATTTTGCCAAGCAAAATTCAAGTTGAACCGTGTACACCTCGCACACAAAAAGCCGCCGCACCCGTAAAACGGGTGCGGCGGCTTTTTGGTGGGGGCGGTAAGGCTCGAACTTATGACCTCATGCATGTCAAGCATGCGCTCTAACCAACTGAGCTACGTCCCCTTATTCAATTCAATTCCTATAATAGCATAAAAATTAAAACTTTACAAGCGTTTAATCGTCCGTTGGTGGGTTTTCTTGTTTTTTCTTCGGCTTTTTTTTGAACGGCTTTAATATATCGAGTTTCAGTTCGCTTATCATCGTTCCTGCAAACATTATCAAAAAACCTATGATAAGGTAGGCGTTTAATTTTTCCGCGCCGGCTATTATGGAAAATATAACGCCGAATACCGCTTCAAACGAAAGAATCAACGACGTTTGCGTCGGCGACGTTAATTTTATACCCACCATTTGCCCCATCTGAGCCAAAAAGGTGCATACTATCGTCAGATATATTATAGGAAATATCTGGTCTTCTTTGATGGCAAAAGCGGATATTTCATATCTCGGAAATTCATAGATAAAAGACAATGCGAAAATTATCACGCCGGATATAAGCAATTGATATATAAGTAGTTGTAAGGTGTCGTCGCCTTTTTCCTGAAATCTTCCCGAATATATTATCTGCAGCGCGTAGAATACACAGCATAACAACGTAAACGTACTGCCGATAAATTCGTGAGAACCCGATTCGCCCGTGCCGGAAAAAGATATTAACGCCAGTCCGGATATACAAACGAGCGCCGATATGATATTATAACTTTTAGGTTTTAACTTGAAAAGCCACCACTGTAAAAACGGTATCATAACGCAGTAAATGGAGGTTAAAAAAGCGTTTTTTCCCGGCGATATATACTTTAATCCGGTTGTTTGCGTGATATACGCCGCCGCCAGCAGCACGCCGAGAGATAAACCGTGAACCAAGGTGGATTTGCTTACGGAAAAGGTTTTTTTACAGAAAATCAAAGCCATAACAATCCCCGAACATAAAAATCTTATACCGATAATGTATAATGGAGGGGATTCTTCTATCGTGCGCTTTAAAATAATAAAAGACGAGCCCCACGCTATAGTTATCAGGAGAAGGAGGACTTGTCCGAGTAAATTTTTTTTCTTTTCCGTCGTCATATCGATACTTATTTTATCATCTAAAAGAAATATAGTCAATTATAAAACAATTTTTTCATATAAATTGCAAAATCGTCGCAATTCTGTTAAAATAACGTTATGGCTGAAAAGCAAGATTTACATATGGGGCATAGGGAAAGGATGCAAAACAAATTGTTTGCTTCGCCCGAAAGCCTTGAAGAACATGAAATTCTTGAGATTTTACTTTATGGGTGTATACCGAGGCAGGACACCAATCCTTTGGCGCACAAACTTTTGCAAATTTTCGGTTCTTTGCGCGGTGTGTTGTCCGCGTCTATCGCCGACCTTTTACAGATAAACGGCGTAGGAAAGAAGGTCGCCGACCATATAAGAGTTATGGGTAAACTTTCCGAGATTATAGGTAAGAACATAGCTTACGATTCGAGAGTTGCTTACAGCAATTCAAATAAGAGCGTAGAACTGTTGAGAAATTATTTCACCGATTTTGCCCACGAAAAGTTTGTCATCGTTCTGTTGGATAAGGATAGAAAACAGATATACGAACTTGAATTCAAATCTTCATACGCAAATAAGGTGTTTGCCGACAACAGCGAAATAGCTTACGCAATGGCAATTCATAAGCCTTGTTTTGCGATAATGGCGCATAACCATACGGGCTCGAATCCCTCGCCAAGCGATATAGACGATATTTCTACCGCTAAACTGTTAAAACTTTGCGAACTCCACGGCGTAGCCGTATCCGACCATATAATTTTTACCGAAAATAACTATTACAGCTATTTTGAATCGGGCGTTTTAGACAATCTTAAAGACGCTTACGGCTTTAATTAAAACCTCTCCCTGAAACGATTCAAGGAGAGGTTTTGTCATAAGGTGTTATTTTTTGTCCGGTTCCAAACTTTCAGCCTCTTCGGCGGCTTCTTCTTCGTCGATAGCTCTGCAAAATTCCTGAAACACTTCATCGAGAAGCGCTTCATCTTCTATCGGCAAAAGTTCTGCCTCTTCGCCGTCTCCGGCAAGTTCGAAAATTACGAGGTCGTCTTCTTCAAGCCCGTCTATTTCTTCAGCCGGCTCGAAAGCGGAATAATTTTTGCCTTTATACTCTATGGTGCCGACCACGAAAAATTTTAATTTCTTTCCGTCGTCGGTGGTGAGTTCCACGACTTCTTCTTCGCAACCGCAATCGCAGTCGTCGGCGTGATGGTGTTCTTCGCAACCGCAGTCGCAATGATCGGTGTGTTTATGCTTTTCTTCCATTTTATGCTCTCCTTTATTTTTAGCTTTATTATAATCGTTCAAAAATCCCTGTAAGATTTCGGCGGCGGCAAGACTGTCTACCGCGCTTTTAATCTCTGCGCGCGTTTTGCCTTGACCGCGTAATTTTTCTTCCGCCTCGACCGTCGTGCATCGTTCGTCGACGGAGTAAACGGGAAGTCCCGTCCTTTCTTTGAGTTTTTCTATAAAAAACTCTGCCTTAGAGGTCTGAACGGACGGCGTTCCGTCAAAATTGACGGGAAGACCGCAGACGATAGCGGTCGCAAGTTTTTCGTTTGCCAGTCCGAATATTTCCTCGATATCGGTTTTTAAGTTGCGCCTGCATACCGTTTTGACCGGCAGAGCGTAGCTGTTAAACGGGTCTGACACAGCGACGCCTATTCTTTTGTCGCCTATATCCAAACACAGGAATCTTTCCACGGCATTATTTTAACATATTGACGTTAAAATCGCAACCGTTATAAAAGAAAAGACGAAAACTTATTTTCGTCTTTTCCGGTTTTTATTTAGAGGTATTCTTTTTGCCGTTTTTAATTACCTCTTCGGCTTTGTCGAGAACTTGTTTCTGACCGTTTTTTACGGTTTGGCGCGCTTTCACGGAATTAGTTACTATAAGGCTTCCGCCGAGCATTCCGAGAATAACGCCGAATAAAAATTTGTCGTTCATAATTACCCCCATACGCTATTATGCGCGGTTTTTCGCCAATTATTTACGCGAAGGCGTTTCTTTGACGTAAAAATATGCTTGAGGATGAGAACATACGGGACAGGTGTCCGGCGCGTCTTTCCCAACGTATTCGTTTCCGCAGTTGGCGCATTTCCAAACGGTGTTTTCGTCGTTCGACGTAAACACTTCGTTCTTCTTTACTTTTTCCAAAAGCGTAGTATACGTTTGCTCGTGCGACCTCTCTATTTCGCCGACCATATCGAAAAGCCTTGCGATATCCTTAAACCCTTCTTCTTCAGCCACCTTTGAAAAATCTGCGTACATTACGGTGCGCTCGTAATTTTCAAGGTCTTTGGCAGCGGAAAGATTATCTTTGGTATTAGCAATGCCGTGATATAGTTTGAACCAAATTTCTGCGTGCGCTTTTTCGTTGTTCGCAAAATTGTTAAGCGTTCTGTAAATTTCCTCGAATCCTTCCGATTTTGCTCTTTCCGCATAAAACTGGTATTCCGCGTAAGCCGCGGATTCTTCTAAAAACGCCCGGCGTAAATTTTCCTGCGTTTTGCTGTCAGATCTTTTCATAAAACCTCCTGTAATATATTTTCAGTTTGCGCTAAATTCAAAATAAGATACTTTTTTGTTGTATATTTCAGCCGATTGTGTTAAAATAGAATATATTTTTGGTGTAATTATGAAATTCGATACTGAACTCGTAGGTAAAATAGGGTCTATGGCACTCATAGACAAACAGAGCAATATTTTAGACTATACTCTTATAGCGCGCATATGTCAGGAACTCGTTCCCGGATATATCTGGGTTACGAGCGGCGCGGCGGAGACGGGGCGGCTTGACTACGTTAAAAGAAACGGCAAAGAACTGGACTGTTCCGTTGAAGACGCTAAAACCGATTATGCAGCGCAGGGACAGGCTATCCTTATGTCTACCTACCGCCAGTATATAGACAGCAAATATTCTATTCGTCAGGTTTTGGTGGAGCATCAGCATTTCAACGATGCGGCGAAGAGAGAACATCTTAAGAAGCTTTTGCTCCGCGCAAAGGAACAGAACGCTATCCCGATAATAAATTATAACGACGCCGTGTCTACCGAAGAATCGAGAAGATTCGAGATACAGTCGTTAAAGGGGAAGAACAAAAAAGTGGTGGAGTGCGTGGATAACGACGAAACTGCGTCGCAGATCGCGTGCTTGGTAAAGGCAAAAACGCTACTTATTCTGACGAGTACCGAGGGTATTTACAAAGACAGTAAAGACCCGTCTTCTCTGATAGAAGAAATAAGCGGTAAAGACGTCTACGAGGTTTTAGCGAACGTTACGCAATGCGAGAATTATTGCAAGGGTGCGTCTCGTGTAGGCGCTAACGGTGCGAGAGCAAAGCTCGAATATATTAAAGACGCGGTCAAAATCGGTACGCGCGTAATAATCGCGTCCGCAAG
>CAJOMM010000058.1:4711-9926 GCA_905235765.1 uncultured Clostridia bacterium | reverse complement strand
GTTTCTTCTATTAAAGCCGTCTGCAAAATATGGAATATTACGCAAAGCGCCGTCGTAGACGTCGTACCCTGCGAATTATATTTATCCGTTTCGCGATTTACGTATTGTTTCAACACTACGTCCGCGCCCGTCGCCAACGGACTCTCGAGATTTTCCGTTACCGTAATAACCTTAACGCCTTTCTTTTTACATATCTCAAGTATAGGCAAAAGTTCTTTCGTCTTTCCGCCCCTCGATGCGAATACCATAACGTCGCCTTCTTGCAAAAATCCGGTCGCCCCATGCACAGCCTCCGCAGGAGAAATAAATCTTGCAGGACGTTCAATACAACACAAAAGATGGGCAAAGTGTTGGCATATTATCCCTGAATGCCCACAACCGCAAGTACCTATCCGTTCGGCATTTTTTAAGAGTTCCACTGCGACGGAAAATTTTTCTTCGTCGAAATATTTTTCCATTTCCGCTTTTATATACTTCTTTTACCTGTTTTAACGTTTCTTTTTTCATAATTATCTCTTTAACTTAAGTAATTTTATCGCCTGCGTTGCTGTAGCGTAAAGATTGTTTTTCGCGTTATTCTCTTCCATTGCCTCTTCTTCGCTGCACGGTTTGCGGATTATCGGGAAAAATGCGTCTATAAGATCGTTGCATCTTTCAGCGCCTTTTCCCACGCAGCCGCAAAGCGCTATCACGGGTACGCCGTATTTCTTCGCAACGCGCGCAATTCCGTAAGGTGCCTTGCCCATAATTGTCTGTCCGTCAAGTCTGCCCTCGCCCGTAATCACGCAATCTGCATCCTTAATCGCCTTTTCCAATCCCGTTTCGTCTATAACGAGTTCCACGCCGGGTTGTAATTTTCCGTTAAGATAATTCATAAATGCGAACCCAAGTCCGCCTGCCGCACCTGCGCCGCTTGCAAAAGGATCGGCGCCATTTGCGACCGTTTTCGTCGTTTCGGCGTATTTTTTCATCCACTCGTCCATTAAAGGAATAGTTTCGTCCGTTCCGCCTTTTTGCCTCGCAAATATGCGTGAACAACCCGTCTCTCCGTAAAGCGGATTTTTTACGTCGCACGCAACCAAGAACTCGCATTTATCGAGTTCATTTAGCGCATTTTCCGTTTTTATGCTTTTTAGAACTTTCAATCCGTTCGCGCCAAACGGCACGTCTTTCCCGTTTTCATCGTAAAATCCGAAACCGAGCGCCTGCAACATTCCGACGCCGCCGTCGTTGGTCGCGCTGCCGCCGATACCGACTATGAACCTCCGGCACCCGTTCTCTATGGCGTCGCGTATCATCTCCCCGAATCCATAAGTCGTGGTAACGAGAGGATTTCTTTCATCGGCGTCGATAAGCGTCAATCCCGCCGCGGACGCCGCCTCGACGACTGCGGTATTAGTTTCCGGAATGATTCCGTAGACAGCTTTTATTTCTTTACCTATCGGGTTTTTGACCGTAACTTCACGATAACTGCCGCCGCACGCCGAGGTTATTGCCTCGACAGTACCTTCGCCGCCGTCGGCAAACGGAAAGACTTTAACTTCCGCGTCCGTGCAAACGTCTTTAACTGCGCGCGCGACTATTTGCCCCGCAACTTTTGAAGATAAACTACCTTTAAACGAATCTATGGCAATAACGAATTTCATAATTTTTTATAATTTTTTTAAGATTTTATCCGCTGCGTTTATCAATATCTCGGAAACGGTGTCTTTGAATACGGAAGTTCTTGCCTCGTAACCGCCTTCAAGATAAGCCGATTTCGACGGGAAATAACCTTCGTAACCGTTAGTCAAAGCACAAGGAATTATAAGATCGCGAGCGCCGTCCAATTCCTTTATCTTTTCGCCTATTTCCGTAAACGGTTCGCCGGGAATACCGACTAACGCGACGTTTCCTATTCTTAATCCTTTTAATTCCATTACGTTTTCTTTCGGACTGTTTTCAAGTTTTACCATACGCACAGCTTCGGCAACGACCGTCGTCAGTTCCATAGCCTTATACGGTATCTGATCGTCCCTTCCTTGTTTGTGAAGTTCCGCGTATTTATGCGCGAGCGGAAGATCTTTTTTGTCGGGAACGTTCATTTCCACGTTGCAATTTTCGGTTATTATCTTTATATCTTCCACGTCTACGTATTGTACTTTATCGTAAACCTGCAATACCGTTCCTGCAAGCGCGCGCCCTACGAATCTCGCCATACCGGGACTCTTCATTTCGTTGTCGAAACTTATCTCGGTATCGTTCATATCGCTGTCGGTCGGGAAAACGTGCGTGCTACCCACGTCTCCCTGCGCGCCCATTATACATAAACATTTAACGCCGTCTAAACTCTTTTTTAAAGTTTCCTGCGTCCAACCTACCCAGTCGGAAGATATGAGTTCGCCGTTTACCGTGTCCGCATGCAAACCGTAATTCATTATGACTATGCTCTCGGCGTTTTCCCTGTCGAAACGCAACACGTTTACCCTTTGGTCGAGCGTTCCGAGCGGATGGTCGATATTAGGATCGTTAATCGGCGGACACGTCATAGTCGTGCCGTCCTTCATCTTATATCTTCTTATGTACGCAATTCTGTCGGGCGCTTTCCCTACCGAATAACCCATTTTTGCCGGTTTGAGGTCTTTTATCGCTCTATCGCAGGCGTCGGCAGTTTTTTCCACCAGATAATCTACGTATTCATTAATAGGCTTTTCGTCGCACAAAAACGTTCTGTTCGCCTCCAGACACGGCCCCGTATGCGTATGAGTTGCGGTAATAAACAATTTATCGCCGCTTATACCCGTTTTCTCTTGTACAGCAATCTTTATTTTCCGTATTACGCTCGTAAACAATTCGCAATTATCTATGCTTATAATAATTGCGGTTTCGTTTCCGCTTTTTACCGCAAGCGCTATGGTCTTTAAATCGCTTAAAATACCTTTTGCAAATCTCGGAACGTAATATCCGCCTATTGCTATTCCGAGTTCCGGGTTTACTATGTTTTCGGCATATCCTATCTGTAAATTATTCATATATGTGGGCCTCCTACTTTGATTTCCCTGTATCTGTTTTCATATCACCATTTATTTTCGCACCATTTATATTATAATAAATTTTAATTCAGGCGCAAGAAAATTGAGGGTGATAGCTTTAATTTTTATAATTTTCGTGTTTTATTATTGGTTTTTTCTATATGCTGCAAGCACCTGTTTACTAATCGATCTCATCCCCTTAACCGTGGGGTGCTTGGATTCTTTGTCTATACATTGAAGTTCGATAGGATAAACGCCGTATTTTTTGCAACACAATTTTATGCAGTCGGTTATTTCAGGTTTGAGATCGGTATTTATCAAAAAATATATCTCAGAGCCCGACAATTCGTCTTTCAGCGATTTTACAAGATAACATATCGCAGGTAAAACGGAATACAAATCTTTTTCTTCCCAGTCGGAAAACTTTATTTCGCCAAGCGGCGCGTCGCACCAACTGTCGTTTGTTCCGCCGAAAACGAATACCGTATCGATAACGTTTTTTTTGAAAAACCCGGATTCCTTTAATTTCCTGAAGCGATAAATAAAGGAACTCGATTTTGAACAATCATCGCCGTTGTATCCCGTATAGCCGATAGTCGAGCCCGACCAGCTGTCATTTAAGATCAAATTATCCTTCGACAAATCGAGAACTTGCCGCCACCACGTTTCTTCGAGATTCATTTTCGAAACGGCAGCGCCGCCTTCCCGACCGTTAGTGCAATAAAATGTTTTATACCCTTCGGGAATATACCCCTCGAAAGTGGAATAACTATCCCCAAATATAAGTAAGTTCTTCATAACTTTTAAGTTTTACTTATTGCCGAATTTAATATTTCACAACGCACAGCGGATGCGCGCAAGAAAACCTGCCAACGACCTCGCCTATAAGTCCGCAATTAAGTTTAAATACCACTGCTCCGCCGCTAAATTCGTTAGTTACCAAAGCATAATTTCCGATTATGTCGAAATCTCTGGGACTATCTCCGCCGCAATCAGCCGTTTGCAAAAACGTTAATTTTTCTCCCTCCGCCGCAAATACGCATATAGCATTTTCTTCGCGAACAGAAACGTATAAAAACTTGCCGTCGTCCGACAGCCTAATTGCCGCTCCGCTAGCTTTTTCATTTTTACAATCTATTTTTACGGAATCGAAAATTTCCGCCTTTCCCTTCTCGTACTTGAAAATATTTACCGCCGGAACGAGTTCGCTTACCGCATAAATATATTTGCCGTCTTTAGAAAACGTTAAATGTCTTATCCCGTATCCGCTCGGCACTTTCGCCTCGGAAACCAATCGCAGGTCTTTATCGTATATCGCAAGCGTATCCGTTCCCAAATCGCAAACAGCCAAATACCCGTCGGGCGTTTGAGCCACAAAATGCGTGTGCGGTGCCGTCTGTCTCGCTAAATTAACGCTTTTCCCATGTCTTTGCGCTACTTTTTCGCCGTTTTTTACTATATTGCCGCTTATATAATTGACAATATACGTATCTTGTTTGTCGACCGCTAAATGGCAAGCGACCAATCCCTTCGCGTCTTTTATTTCCGACGGATTTTTTAAGTCTTTATCTATAAAGAAATATCCGCTGTTTTGACTATCGGCAAAAGGCTGGCGAAGCAGTACGCACAGACCTTTATCGCATTTTGCGGCATACATAGGTCTATCGCAAGGGAAAAACTCCGTACGTTCCAACAAACCGCTTTCGGTCAATTCGCATGAATAAATTCCGCCGCCGTTCTCGGTCTTTTCACAACAAAAAAGATATACTCTCATAACGCTTACCGTCGCATTAAATAAAGGTCGTGAAATCTTTTATTGCGCGTCTTATAGCGTGCCTTTCGGACGGAACGGCAGTATCGCTCGGATACCCCACGTAAATCAAACACTCCGGCAGAACGTTCGACCCCATATTCAACTCGACTTGTAAAACTTTCGGATCGAAATTACAGACGTAACAAGAACCAAGTCCTTCGTTTTCGGCGGCGTAAAGTATCGTTGCGCCTATTATTCCTATGTCCTGCAGAACGTTTTCCTGTCCGCTGTAACGATTTTGCCAAGCGTTATCACGATCCGAACAAACGACGAAGACAAGCTGTTGACCGTAATCGGGAGCCATTGCTTTTTTGATTTTTGTATTGCCTTCTTCCGTTTCGGCAACGTAAATTTTATACGGCTGATGGTTAAGAGCCGTAGGCGAAAACCT
>CAJOMM010000058.1:541-4678 GCA_905235765.1 uncultured Clostridia bacterium | reverse complement strand
GTCGGAAAAACTCCTTACAGAAAATCTATTTTTACAAATATTCGAAAAATCCATATTATAATGAAGATTGCGTATCCGTCGGATCGCCGTGTTCCGCCAAGTAATATTCGTTAGACCAGTCTAAACCGCGATAAGCTGCGGCTCTATCGTCTTTAGCTATGAAATCCATAAGCAGATCGAGCATCTCTTTCGACCAGGTGTTTTTATCTATCTGCGCCGTCGTGAACTTATTCTGTGAAATCATTTCAAAGCCGAATATATCCTTAACCTGCGTTTTTGCAGCGCCGCCGACGACTTCTTCCACGAGATGCGACGGAATAAACAACACGCCGCCGCCCGCGCCGAATACCACGTCGCCGGGTAAACATACGGCGTTACCTATACGAGTTACCGTATTATATCCCGTCATAATGAAGTCGCGGATAGGCGTGGGATCGATACCGCGGTAGTATACCTGCGTATTTTCAATGCGGTTCATTTGCTCGGTATCGCGGATTCCGCCCCAGATAACCGCGCCGCCGTTGGGGTTTTTGGTCTTATTTTTAATTGCGGTGGTCAAATTTCCGCCAATAAACGTGCCCTTATAAATTTTATCGTACATATCCACAACGGGAACGTCGTATTCCATAAGATTATCTATTACCCATTGATTATAAGTACCGGTACGCCCCTCTCTTAAACCGATGGACTTTACCACTTCGTCGTAGTCCGGACGGAACGGACAATATATCGCCGTTACCGCGCGCCCTATAAGTTTTCTGCCGTCATTGTGAAGCGTGTGAAATCTGCCCTCGAATTGGCTTTCATAACCTTTTACGAAAATAGGTTTCCACACTTCTTCGAGCGTAAGCGTTTTCAAAGCTTTTAAATATTTTTCATCAACCTTCGGTCTGCCGTCGGGAAGTCTTTCGCCTTTCCACTGCGGCGTAAGCTTTATTACCTCTTCTCTGTCGTTAAAATTCATGGTTCAATCTCCTAAAAAATTAAAAATATTTTTCTCGTTTTTTGTTTTTATAAACTCAGTCCGCCGTCGACCAGTATCTCGGTGCCGGTGATATATCTTCCTTCCTCGCTGCACAGCAACAATACCGCTCCGGCGCAATCTTTCGGTTCTGCAAAGTAGCCGACAGGGACCTTTTGTTGTGATTGCTCTCTATAGTCTTTATCTTCCAGCACTCTGGCGTTTCGCGGAGTAAGGAATATCCCCGGCGCAACGTTGTTTACGGTAATTCCGTACGGCGCCACTTGCTTTGCGATATTTTCCACCAAACTCATTGCCGCACATTTAGTCGCGGCGTATATCGCCATATCTTTATGCGGTCTATATTGCTGCACGCTGCCTATCGTAACAATTCTGCCGAACCCCTTTTCTTTCATCGACGGATAATATGCTTGCATCAACTTAAAAGAACTCTTGAAATTTACATTTAGTTGCGTTTCCATTTCTTCGTCTTTTATCTCATACCAAGGTGTTCTGAATTGCACACTCGCATTGAGAATAAGGCAGTCCACAGGACCCGTCTTATCGAATAGAGATTCAGTCTGTTTTAAGTCGCTTAAATCTGCGACCACCGCCTTATATGCGCCTATTTCTTTTCTTATTCTTTCGGCTTTTTCCAAATCTTTCGAACAATGCACGAATACCTCGTCTCCGCGTTTTACAAACGCTTCCGCCACCGCCTTTCCTATACCTTGGGTAGACCCTGTCACCAAAACTTTCATTATGTTTTCACTCTCCTAATATGTTAAATTTTATCGTTTCTATTTTTAACGCAAAAAGTCGTTTCTCTTTCGTATCAACCATTTACCTTCGGTAAAATCAGGGAAAACAACGGATTTGCCGCCGAGCTCAATAGACTGTTCCGATAAAACGCTTATAGCCATCCACGTCGCCGCGTCGTACACGTCTACGTACGGTTCTTTTCCCTCTTTTATACTATCTATAAAGTGGCGGAATATAAAATGATCCATCCCTCCGTGCCCGGCGGATAACTGCTCTTTCGTTACGTTCTTCCAAAAATCCGGAAGGTATTCTTCTTCGTAATCCTTTCCGTTGTTCAGATACTGCGCATACATTACGGAAGGTATCCACTTATCCTCATGCGGCCCGTCCAAAAACACGGTGTTGGTATTCTGTTCGTAAAAACCTTTCGTGCCGCGAAGCGTAAAATTACGCGTGTAAAACCTCGGCAGCGTAGTGTCTAATTTTATCGTTACGGTTTCGCCGTTAGCGCAGGTTATAATCGTCGTAACGATATCGCCCTGCTTAAAGTCAACGTCCGAAAGTTCGGGATACTTGTCCGCGTTTTCACGAACGTACTCTTTAAGTCCTGCCGCCTTCGACGCAACGGAAACAAGCGAAACAAACCTGTTTCCTCTGTTTATATCGAGGACTTTTGCTATCGGACCTATCTCATGAGTAGGATAATTTTCGCAGTTTCTGCTCATGTAATTTCTTAAACGATAATGTCTGTTCTTATTGCCTCCGGCAATTTCTTCGCGAAGGTCGTGCGAATACGCTCCTTCCGCATGTACTATAGTACCGAAAACGCCTTTGCGCGCCATTGCCGTCGCCATCAATTCAGACTTATCGAAACAGCAATTTTCCATAAGCATAAACGGAGTTCCCGTATTTTCCTGAGTTCTTACGAGTTCCCACAATTCTTCCATAGAGAACGCGCCGCCGACTTCCAGTGCGACGGCAACGCCTTTTTTAAGCGCGCTTATAGCGATTTTCAAGTGATATTCCCAAGCGGTAGAAACAAGCGCGCAGTCAAGCCCCTTTATTTCGAGCGCTTTTTCATAATCGGTAAAACCTAACGGTTCGTAACCTTTCTTTTCCTTAACGGCTTTAATTCCTTCGGCTACTCTGTCGGAATAAGCGTCGCAAAGTCCGGATATAACGACGTCGTCGCAATTCAATAAAATATTATTGAGCAATCCTTTTCCTCTTTGCCCCAATCCTATTACCGCAAAATTGAGTTTATCTTTCACTATCTTCTCTCCGTTTCATCGTTTTCTATTCGTTTTAAAAATTAAATCGGTAGCTTAAGGAATAATATACGCAAGTATACCGTTCGGGATTCGCGCTACGCCTTGCCGATTATTTCTGATAAAGACCGTCCAAAATGCCTTTTAAGTAACCTATCGCGAATAATCTACCCAAATCGCCGTACCCTACGCGATCCGTATTCTCGAAAGCGAGAGTAGGAACGTGATCCACACGAATCGGAACGTCTATGCCGTTATCTATGTAGCATTTTAAGATTTTCGCCATATCGATACAGCCGTTGTCGTGGCAAGTTTCTCTGAAATTGTATTTATTGCCTACCACGTTTCTGAAATGTATAAAAAATATCTTATCTTTCAAAAGCGGAATTATCTTATACAAATCTTCACCCATCGTATAATAACACGCCTGACAGAAGGTAACGCCGAGATTGTCGCTTTTATAAACATTTATCGCCTTTTTGATATTTTCATAACTGGTCATAATCCTTTCAACGTTGCCCAAATTTTCCAAAGGCGGATCGTCGGGATGCAAGGCTAACTTAATATTATATTTTTCCGCATACGGCATTACCGCGTTTATAAAATAAGTATAATTATCCCACAACTGTTGTTTGGTTATAGAATTTTTTCTGCCGTCAAAACTCGCAATGTTTCCGTTTTTTTCATATTCTTTAAGATCAAAACCGGTTACTAAAGAACCGCCACGCTCCAGAATTTTATTCGTCGTGCGGCACCACCCGACGTAAGCCATAAAGTTGAAGCAGATTATACGAAGGTTAAGCTTGTCTAAGTTCGCGAACATTTTTATAACCTTTTCTATGCTTTCGTCCCTCTTGTCGTCTCCGGTTTTTATATGATTATGCAAATGATTTGGCATAGGCTCGATTACTATGGGGGTGAGCCCTTCCGAAACGAACGAGTCGTAAAACGCTCTCATTTGTCCGAAATCAGTAACGTCAAAATCTTCTTCGGGGAGTTTTACGTCGCAAGCCGTAATTCCACACGACTTTGCGATGTCCCATGTGGTCTTATGGTCAATATTAAGGATATCTATCAATTCCATAATGCTCTTCTCCTTAAAAACATAGGTGCGTCAATGAATAACAAACTTCTTACTTGGCATAC
>CAJOMM010000058.1:0-502 GCA_905235765.1 uncultured Clostridia bacterium | reverse complement strand
AACACGGTAAAATTTTTGGACTTTTCAGCCCTTTTTTTAAAAAACTTATCCCCCGATAATACGTTTAAGCATCCTCGGGGGATAAAATAAGTTTTATTTGGTTTTTAGTTTATTAAATACTATTTTTTGGGGCGCCAACCGTCATAAACCTCTTTTTTGAGCTCAAGGCCCTGGAAATACGTTATTGCCGTAGCCCTACGGTTTTGGAACGGCCCACAAACTGAAGCGTATTTAGAACCTCCTACAGTTGAACTCCAATACGATCCCGTCTGTTCACGATTCCAGTAAGTAGTCTGTTTCTTGGCAATGGGGTTCTGAGACATGTTGGAGAATAGAGTATTGCATTCTACAGCCTGAGCTTTCATCTGATTAAGGGATAATGCGTAGTCCGATAAATCTTTTTGTATACTCGTTGTGTCGTATATAAGATCTCTGCTTATTCCGTTATTGGAAAGTTCCGCTTTTACAAGCTCTTCGTCGCTATAACAGAATTGAAGGAAAA
>CAJOMM010000057.1 GCA_905235765.1 uncultured Clostridia bacterium | reverse complement strand
ATCGTTTTCAAATCGCATAAAGCGTATAACTTTAGGACGTTTTTATAAATTGAATTTATCTTTAGGAAGTATTTTCGGTAATACGCTCACAAAAACGATACACAGCGCCATGTTTACCGCCATAGAAAGCGCTTTCCACGGAAGTTGAATCAAAAGACTTTCAAAAGTCATAGAGTACATAAGGGAAAGTCCTAAGGTATTAACGAAAAACGAGCAAACTATAAAACACGTCAAAAATGAAAATACGGTATTTAAATACGAATTCAACCGCGAAAAACGGAAAATAACGCCCGGAATAAACCCGAAAAGTCCGGTACCGATACCGATAATAGGGTTATACGCCCCGAACGGTCTTACTATTGCGCAAATCAAATCTCCCGTAAACGCCGCCGCAAATCCCCAACCTGCGCCGAGAATATATCCCGAAAGGAAACCTGCCGCCGCCACAAAAGATATCTGAAACACCGGGCTTGCCTGAATCGTAAAAAAATTCGCCAGAAAATTCACTGCCGCAAGCATCGCCGCATAGACTATTTTCTGCGTATTTGAAAGACTGTTTCTTTTCCCTTTATCCTTAAAACAAACGGATAGGATAACTATTGAAATTATTACAGCCGCAAGCGCGACGTAATAATACCAACGACTAAACACGTTGCCAAAGATTTTTGAAAAATCAAAGGCTTCTGTCAAAAAATTAAAAGACATAAAAAAATCTCCCTTTTTATTTAGAGAGATCCGATAAAATTTTGCGCCGGAAAGCGCGCGATGATAGCGGACGCGCAAAAGCACCGCAGGTAAACCTTTCGTTTGCAAACGACATCCCATTTTGCAACACTTAACGCGCTTTTGCTACTCTATATGCGTATATTCTAACAAAACGGCGGATAACTGTCAAGTAATTTCGCATACTATCCTTATGAGTGTTATATTTATAAGAACGTGCATCATATTTTTTGTTCTAATAGTCGTAATGCGACTAATGGGAAAACGACAAATAGGCGAAATGCAACCGTTTGAATTTGTGGTAACGCTGATCATTGCCGATCTCGCATGTATACCTATGGCAGACGTATCCATACCGCTTATATACGGACTTGCGGCTGTTTTTACCCTGTTTTTTTTGCATCAACTTTTATCTTTGCTGGAGCAGTCCGGAAATACTTTCAAAAGACTTATCTCCGGCGAACCTTCGGTGGTTATCAATCGCAACGGCGTATGCTTTAGAGAACTCAAAAAAAATAATATGGACGTTCAGGATCTTATAGAATCTATGCGCGCTTTGGGATATTTTTCTTTAGACGACCTGACCTACGCCATATTCGAATCAAACGGAAAACTCTCGCCTTTTGAAAACGACGAACGCCAAAAATCTCCCGAATCAATTCCCGTTCTTATCGTAAACAACGGCAAAACGGACGATAAAAATCTTGAGCTTTTAAATACTGACAAGAACGAAATAACAGAATTTATAAAGCAAAACGGCGGCACCCTCAAAGAAACGGAAGTGTTGACGGTGGACGGCAACGGCAGATGTTATCTCAAATTCAAAAATCGGAAATACGATATTAAGTATTTCCCGATAAAGGAGGAATTAAAATGGTAAAATCCATACTTTCTATGTTGTGCGCTATTGTAATACTGTTTACAGGCGCAATTATAGAATCGCATTTTATTCAAGTGCATTTTTCCGAATTTTACACGGAAGCGTCAGCCGTTTACTGCAAAGTAAAGGACGAAACGGCGACGGAGGACGATATTTACGCGCTTCAAAACAAATGGCTGTATTATAAAAAATCTCTTCATGCTTTTGTGCCGCACAGCGAGATAAAAGAGTTGGATCTCTGGATCGCCGAAGCCGTAAGACTTGTTGAAAAAGAAAAATGGGAAGACGCGCTCTCAAAATTAGAGGTTATAAAAGAACTTTCCGAACAAATCCCCAAGTGTTTCGCTTTATCTATAGAAAATATTCTATAAAAGCTCTTGACCTTGACAAACCTATAATTTAATGCTAAAATCTATTGCAGGAGAAATGCTATGAAAGGTTTTAAAAATTCCAAGATCTATATTCGCGGCGAAGGCGTCAAAATCTTGGATATAGCGATAGAAAACGGCAAAATAACTAAAATAGGCGAAAATCTCGATATCTCAGAGCCGTATTCGGTTAAAGAAGGCTCTATCGTTGTCCCTGCTTTTATAGACGAACATATTCACGGGGCGGCAGGCAGCGACGTGATGGACGCAAGTTATAACGCTTTATGCGATATCTCTGACGAGTTGGCAAAAGAAGGTACGGCAAATTTTCTTGCGACGACTATGACGCAATCTGAAGAAAATATAATTTCCGCCCTCTCGTGCGTTAAAGAATATATGGTAAAAGGGCGTACGAAAGGCGCAAATCTTTTAGGCGTTCATTTAGAGGGACCGTTCATATCGGAAAACCATATCGGCGCACAGCCGCTTAAATATCTTTCGGAACCAAACTCGGAAATATTCAAAAAATATTATAAGGCAAGCGGCAACGCGATAAAGATGATAACTCTTGCCCCCGAAGAACCGGAAGCGAATAAACTCATAAAAAATATCGTTAAACGTGGGGTTATAGTGAGCGTCGGTCATTCCGACGCCGGAATAAAGGATATAGACTCCGCCAAAAAATCAGGACTTACCTGCGTTACTCATACTTATAACGCGCAAAGAGGATTGCACCACAGAGAAATAGGCGTGGTAGGTTCGGCAATGCTTATGGATGAACTGTATACGGAGATAATATGTGATTTAATACATGTAAGCGAGCCTGCCATAAGATTGCTTTTAAAAACCAAACCGAAAGATAAAATTATTCTAATAACCGACGCTATGCGGCAAAAAGGCTTAAAAGACGGGATATCGGAACTCGGCGGACAAAAAGTAATAGTGAAAAACGGAGAAGCGCGACTATATAACGGCGCGCTTGCCGGAAGCGTTCTTAAAATGAACGATGCGGTAAAAAACATGGTAACAAAGTGCGGTGTTCCGCTTACGGACGCTATAGATTTCGCTTCTTTTAATCCTGCGAACAATCTTAGAATAGCGGATAAAACGGGATCTATCGCCGTCGGGAAAGACGCAGACATAACGGTATTAGACGAAAAATTCAACGTAGGACTCACCCTTTCCAAAGGCAACGTAATTTACAAAAGGAAATAACCAACCCCACCGCAAAGCGAAAAATAATAAAAGTTAACGCCCAACGATTTTTAATCGTTGGGCGTTAAATAATTTATCTATTTTTTTTATTTCCCGGTGTTGCAGAACCAGTAGTCTTGCCTTAACATTTTTATCGTTTCCGTTCTCACTCTGAAACCGGAAGTCCTCGTGCAACTCAATTCTAAAGCGTACCCCGTTTCCATTTTCTGTATCGCGCTGTCTACGTCGGCTACTTCATATACGTCTGTGGTATATTTCTGTTCGTTATTTTCGTCGTAAACTGTCGCCTTATTTATTACGTCGTTTGTTTTAAGCCCCGCGTTCGCCGCAATTCCGTTTGCAACCACTTCGGTAACGTAAACGTATTTTTCGCCGTCGGAAGTATTCCCCATAATCGAAAATCCGAATTTCTGTTTTCTGCCGTTTATAAATCCGTAGTTATCTTCTTTTGCCGTGCCGCCGAGTTGCGCCGCTATTTCCACAAAACCGTTTCCGTCGGATAAAAAGCAAGGTATTGCAAAATTGATGTCCGTGTAATTAGTGTTGCCTGCGTTGGTTATTCCCACAAGTTCGCCGTAAAGATTATAAAGTCCGCCGCCGGAATTACCGGGGTTGGTGGAAACCGCTATCTGCATAAGCGTCATATTGCCTATTTCCGCTACGCTGGTCTGTCGTTCAAGATAGCTCACGTTACCGCTCGACACGGTACCGGGCAACATGCCCGTTGGATTGCCGATGGAAAAAACCGTTTCGCCTTTCCTTACGCTATAATCGGCGGAAGGAATTTGCGCTTTTTCGATTTTTGTCGCGGAAAGTTTATTGCCTGAATCCGCCGCGATATTAAGATTCAGTTTAAGGAGCGCGATATCCGATTCAAAATCGCCTCCGACCAAAGTTACGGCGTAGCCTTCCCTTTCGTATTCCGCCGCAGGTTTATTGCCGATATAGCCTTCGAAAATATAATCTTTATTTTCGTAATTACAGTCCTCATCGGGAATATAAACCGTTATCTCCCCCATATCGGATATCATATGTTGACAAGTGATAATGTAAACGATATTCTCGTCGGATTTCCAGGAAGCGGCATATTTTTCTTCGCCGTTTTCAAAAGATATATCCACTATAACGCCGGATCCGGCTCCTGTCTCGTTAGTTATGGCTACCGAAGTGCGCTCGACCTTACTTACAGCGTCCACAACGGATAACTCTTTACGCTCATTGGAATCTATCGTGCCGAAATTGACGGACTGCGCCGCGATTTCGGAGTCCCCAATGTGTGGGGTGTTTTTTGAAGAACTGTCCTTTATAAACGAGCAACCGCTTACGCTGAAAAGTAATATCAACGATAAAAACAACGGAAATAAACTTTTATAAAACTTTTTCATAAATCTCATCTCCTTTTCCATTTTATTTTAACACATAATTGCTTGAAAAAACCTTAAAATGGAAAATTTTTAAAAAATCCGAAAGGACGAATAAATTTCCGTCCTTTCCGCCCTCCGCAACGACCTGCGGAGGGAAACTTCGCTATCATTACGGAATATCTGAACGCCGGTAAACCTCGGCAATTTAAAGAATAAAAAAATCACCTTACCGTCGATTAAAAAAAGTATCGGCAAATAAGAAGATTTTATACTATATTAAAAAATTTCGGTCGCAGCAAAACCATACTGCGACCGAAGTTTTTAGCAAATTATTCTTCATCATCTTCTTCGGGAAGATCTACGTTATGGTAAACGTCCTGAACGTCGTCTAAATCGTTCAGCGCGTCCAAAAGACGCTGGAATTTAGCCAGATCTTCGCCCGAAAGGGTTATCTTTGTCTGAGGCAACATTGTAACTTCCGCTTCGAAAAATTTAAGCCCTTTTTCTTCTAAAGCCTTTCTTACCGAAGAGAAATCGGATACTTGAGTGTGAATTTCGAAAGCGTCGTCCTCTGCGATAAAATCGTCTGCGCCGGCGTCTAACGCCATTTCCATAGCGGCGTCCTCTGTAAGGTCAGGCGTACGCTCCACCACTATCAAGCCTACCGTGCTGAAAGTAAAAGACACGCACCCGGCGTTTCCCAAAGAACCGCCGTGCTTACGCATAGCCGTTCTTACAAAGTCTACCGTACGGTTTTTGTTATCGGTAAGCGTTTTTATTATGATTGCGCTACCGGCAGGACCGTATCCCTCGTAGGTAAGTTCTTCATAAGTAGCCCCGGAAAGTTCTCCGGCAGCCTTCGCGATACAACGTTTAATGTTATCGTTGGGCATATTCACCGCTTTCGCCTTAGCGATAGCGTCAGCCAGCTTACTGTTAGTTTCGGGATCGGGATTATTTTTAGCGGCAACCGCAATCTCCCTTCCCACTTTGGTAAATATTTTACCTTTAATAGCGTCGGTTTTTGCTTTTTTTACGGCTATATTAGCCGAATGGCTGTGTCCTGACATAAGTTATACTCCTTTTCTGTTATTCAGCAATGCGTAAAGAGTTATCCCTGCCGCTACGGCGACGTTCAAACTTTCAAAGTCTTTACGCATAGGCACGGCGACGATCTTCGTCGCCGAATCTTTTAATTTTTTTGAAACGCCTTGCGCTTCGTTCCCAAGTACAAGACAAAAATTGCCTTGCGGTTTAACGTTAAAAACGTTTTCCCCTCCCATATCCGCTACGAACAGCGGAACTTTTACGAGCGGTAAAAGTTCTTCTCTCCGCCCCGAATAAACGTTTACGCGGAAAATTCCGCCCATACTCGCCCTGACGGCTTTACCGGAAAAGGCGTCCGCACAATCTGCCGCTACAACGTCCGTTATCCCGGTAGCGGCGGCAGTTCTTATAATCGCGCCCAAATTAGATGGGTCTCTTACCCCGTCCAAAAACAGACAATCGCCGAAAATCGGTTTAAGCTCGCAGTCGGGCTTTTTTATAATAGCCAGCGCGCCTTGAGGCGTTTCTTCTTCGCTGATATACCCGAAAAGTTCGTCCGAAACGGTCTCCGTGTCCGGGAACAATTCGGTAAACGCGTCCGTAAACCGCCGAGTAACTACGACCGCTGAAACGGTCTGCCCCGTTAAAAACGCTTCTTTAACGGACTTGACGCCCTCGACCGCATATTCACCGTAGAGATTGCGGAATTTTTTATCTTTTAGCGCGCGCACGCGCTTAATAAGCGGATTTTGTTTGGAAGTGATCACGATATCAAAATAAAGCCTACTTTTAAGGTAGGCTTAAATTTTTATAAACTTGCTTTCGCCTTTTCGCAAAGCGCGGCAAATCCGGCGGCGTCGGAAACTGCAATTTCCGCCAAAACCTTACGGTTAAGATCGATACCGGCTTTTTTCAAGCCGAACATAAATTTACTGTAAGAAAGTCCGTTAATCCTTGCCGCGGCGTTTATCCTTGCAATCCATAAAGATCTGAAATCGCGTTTCTTGGATTTTCTGCCGATATAAGCGTACATCTGCGCCTTCATAACGGCTTCTCTTGCTACTCTGTATCTTTTACTTCTTCCGCCGAAGTACCCTTTGGCGAGTTTTAAAGTTTTTCTACGTTTTTTAACGGCGTTTACGCCTCTCTTAATACGCATAGTCTATCTCCTTATTTATTGTAAATCAGCGTCTTCATCGTTTTCGCCTGGGTAGCGTCTACGTATGCGCCGTCGCACAGATTATTCTTTCTCTTTCTGTCTTTCTTGGTAAGAATATGGTTCTTACCGGAACAAGCCCTTTTGATCTTGCCGGTTGCGGTTACTTTGAATCTCTTTTTAGCCGCACTTTTGGTTTTCATTTTCGGCATAATTATACCCTCCGTGATATTTAATTTTACGCTTTTACGGGGGCAAGCATCATCCAGATGTTTCTACCCTCGGTCAGCGGTTGTTTTTCGATAGTTCCAAATTCTTTAACGAGTTCGAAAAAGCGTTGCATTACCTCTATTCCGATGCTTTGATGAGCCATTTGTCTGCCGCGCATCCGTATAGAAACCTTGACTTTGTTGCCTGCCGCCAAAAATTTCTGAGTCTGCTTCGCCTTAACGTTAAGATCGCCTACGTCAATCGTCATAGATAGCCAAACTTCTTTGATTTCGGTAATCTTCTGATTTTTTTTAGCCTCTTTAGCCTTTTTGTTCATCTCAAAAAGGTATTTACCATAGTTCATTATTTTGCAAACGGGGGGATTTGCGTTTGGTGAAATCTTTACAAGATCAAGCCCGGCGTCTTCCGCGGCGACAAGCGCCTCCCTTGCGGACACGATCCCCATCTGCTCTCCGTTTTCGCCGATCAAGCGAACTTCTCTGTCACGAATTTCTTCGTTGATTTGGTGTTCTTTTTTAATTGGTTTATACCTCTTTTATTTATTTTCCGAAAAATCGGAATAAAGAACTAAAAACGGGTTGCTCTCAAAAAAGCAACCCGAAAAATTCCATAATATACGCTTTTAGCGTATCAAGAATTTATAGAGCCGGACGCGACGTTTCGGTACGGCGAGAAGGGTAACTTCTTCTTTAAGCAGTAATATGATAACGCAATTTTAACTTTTTGTCAAACGTTTTAATTAATTTTTCGAATATTTTTATTTTTACCCCGTAAACGCTCAGTTGAAATCTTCTATAGATTTACCGTCGTTAAAATACAGGATACCTAAAGTATTCGCGCCGCAATGACTTGTTCCGCCGGCACGCGTTTCTAACACCTCTTTAAAACCAAGATTTTCGCAAACTTTTCTCGCTTCCGCAACCATTTCCGGAGTGGCGGTTGTATATGTAATAAAAACGCGCGTAAGGTCAGGAGTGTTAAATTCTTCAACGGTGTCCCGACAATATTTTGCGACGACCGCAGACATATTGCCGCGGTATTTTTTGTACATTCTCATACTACCGTCTTTAAGAATTATACTGGGACGGATTTTAAGAAGATTCACGCCCAGAAGTTGCAGACTGCTGCACCTTCCGCCTTTATATAAATAGTCGAGACGTTCAATAACGAAACTCGCCTGATTTTTTTCTCTCCTCTCTTCCAGTATCTCCGCAATACGTTTAGGTTCAATACCCTTATCGGCGAGTTCTCTCGCGCAGATTGCGAGAAGTCCTATACCCGTAGACAGCGTTTTACTGTCCACTACGAATACGTTTTCCATATCCGCCGCCGCGCGCTGCGCATTGCCGCAAGACGACGTGATTCCGGATGAAAGACAAATATGAATAACGGCGTCGTAGTCCTTTTTTAATTCATCGAAAAAGTCATGGTATTCAAACTCGTTAAGAGCGGTCGTCTTCGGTAAAGCATTATATTTATCTACAAGCGAGAATATTTCTTCCGTGGTATATTCTCCGTCCTTAAACGTCAAATCACCAAGCGTTATCTGATATTGAATAACCTTGATGTCGTATTTTTCCAAAAGTTCTTTCGTCAAATCATGGGTGGATTCCACCGATACGGCAATTTTCATATAACTCCTTATCGCTTCGGCACGCTAAACCGACTTTTGTATTTTATCACAGTTTTATTTTAAACACAACCGTTTTTTATAATTCTTTTTTTGATATCTGAAAATTAACCGAAAATAGTTGCTTAAAAGTGGCAACGGTGTTAAAATATTAAAGTCATATAAGGAGAATTTTATGGAAAAAATTGACGGGATCATCAAAAAAACAACCGTGGATTACGACGATTTTGCCAAATTCGACGGAGAAATTGTCAAAGTTTCGGGTTATATACACCGTATTCGTGAAATGACCGGGTTTTCTTTCGTCATTTTAAGGACGGAACGAGATCTTATCCAATGCGTGTATGCGCCGGAATTTTCCGACTATCGCTGGGATTCCTCGCTTTCCGAAGAGGCGTGCGTTACCGTTACCGGAAAAGTCGTTTCAAGTCAAGATTCGGCAGGCAATTTAAGATACGAGCTTCAGATACACGACGTTAAAATCCTTTCGCTGCCTGCGGAACCGCTGCCTATCGTAATAAATAAAAAACAACTCGATAACATTTCGTTAAACACGATTTTAGATCTTCGTCCGGTTGCCATGCGTAACCCTAAAGAACGCGCCGTTTTTAAGATTCAGGAAGGTATTGCGCGCGGTTTCCGTGAGTTCTTGAATAATAACGGATTTACAGAGATTCGCACTCCGAAAATCAACTTTGCAGGAGCGGAAGGCGGTACCAACGTTTTTAAACTCGATTATTTCGGAAAACAGGTCTTTTTGGCTCAGAGTCCGCAATTATATAAACAAGCGCTCGTCGGCGTCTTCGGCAGGGTGTTTGAAATAGCGCCGGTATTCCGCGCCGAACATCACGACACTTCTCGCCACCTTAACGAATATATCTCTATGGACTTGGAAATGGGATTTATAAACGGGTTCGAGGATATTATGAATATGGAGACCGGCGCCCTTAAATATATTATGAATCTCCTTAAAACGGATTACGCAAAAGAAGTGGCGCTTCTTAAAGCAGATATTCCGGAAATTACCGAGATACCCACGCTTAAGTTTATGGACGCCAAAAAAATTATTATGGAAAAATTCCATTACACCCCTTCGGATATGAAAGATTTCGATCCGCAGGAAGAGGAGATGCTCGGCAAATACGCCAAAAAAGAACTGAACAGCGACTTTATATTTATAACTCACTATCCTTCTAAAAAACGTCCCTTCTATACTATGGACGATCCGGAAGATAAAGAATATACGCTTTCCTTCGACCTTTTGTTTAGGGGATTGGAAATAACTTCAGGCGGACAAAGGATACACGACTACAACGCGCAAGTTGAAAAGATGAAGAATTGCGGCATGAAGCCCGAACTTTTCGACACCTACCTTATGTTCCACAAATACGGTGCGCCGCCGCACGGTGGACTCGGCATAGGCCTTGAAAGATTGACGATGCACCTTTTGGGCTTTAAGAACGTAAGGGAAGCGACAATGTTCCCGCGCGATATAAACCGCGTTACACCGTAACTTTTAAAATAAGCTAACCGCCCTTGCGCAAGCGCAAGGGCGGTTGATTTTTAATATTTTTCTACGATTTTTTCCATTTCCGGAAGAACTTTTTCCATATCCTCTATGAGTTTGAACTGTGTTCTCGCTCTGTCAAGATTGTGATTTTCTCTCGATATACTGAAATAGTTGTCTCCGTCTATATGATCGCCCAAAAATCTCATTCCGCACTCGTAAGTCATTAAAATAGAGGAAAACGCGAGATTTTGTTTTTCTATTTTCGTTATGCCGTCTCCGATGGCGTGTAAATAGCCTTTTGTGTACTGTTCGAAAAGATTGATATCGAAATTTACTTTGCTTAAATCCCTTTCGTCTTCCGTAGAGGTATTGCACCCGAATCTTATAGAATCGCCAAAATCGTAACAGATACTGCCGGGCATTATCGTATCAAGGTCAACGACCGCTAAACACTTACCCGTATCTTTATCGAATAGTACGTTATTGAGTTTTGTGTCGTTATGAGTAACTTTTTTCGGCATTTTACCGCTTTCGATAAGGTCGACTATCTTAGAACAATATTTTTCTCTTGCGAGAACAAAGTCTATCTCTTTTTTTACACTGTCCGCCCTGCCGCTTGCGTTCTTTTTTACTGATGCCTTGAAATCTTCAAAACGCTTTTTGGTGTTGTGAAAGTTTGGTATAGGTTCGTAAAGTTTACTCGCGTCAAAATCCGCCAAATCTTTGGCAAATTTTCCGAAAGCAAGCGCGCTCTGATAAAACAACTCCGGCTCAGCGACTTGATACGCCACACCGTCTATATAATTATATATACGAAAATAACCGTATTCTGTATTAACATAAGAAGCGCCGTTCCTGGTCTTTACGACAGTAAGACACTCTTTTTTAGGGTCTCCGCCTTCGGCTTTTATTCTTTCGGACATAAATTCGGTAACCGAATAAATATTTTGCATAAGCCTCTCAACGTCGCGAAAAATATTGTCGTTTATGCGCTGGAGAATATATTTTACGTTTTTACCGTTATCTTCAAATTCTAAAAG
>CAJOMM010000056.1:5590-7520 GCA_905235765.1 uncultured Clostridia bacterium | reverse complement strand
ATAAGTTTATGTTAAAATATAATAAAAAAAATAACGGAGGATACGTTTATGAACAAATACTCGGGAACACAAACTGAAAAAAATTTGATGGCGGCTTTCGCAGGGGAATCTCAAGCGAGAAATAAATACACTTATTTTGCTTCCAAAGCAAAAAAAGAAGGCTACGAACAGATTTCCGCGCTGTTTTTGAAAACCGCAGACAACGAGAAAGAACACGCCAAACTTTGGTTCAAAGAGCTTAACGGAATAGGCGACACCGCAGACAACTTAAAGGCGGCGGCGGACGGCGAAAATTTCGAATGGACGGATATGTACGAAGAGTTCGCTAAAACAGCCGAAAAAGAAGGGTTTAAGGATCTTGCGGAAAAATTCCGCGGCGTTGCGGCAATAGAAAAACATCACGAGGAACGCTACCGCGCGCTTCTTAAAAACGTGGAGACTGCCGAAGTTTTCAAAAAGGCTTCCGTTAAGGTGTGGGAGTGCAGGAATTGCGGACATATAGTCGTTGGCGAAAGCGCTCCGGAAATTTGCCCCGTTTGCGCGCACCCTCAGGCTTATTTTGAAATTTCCGAAAATAATTATTGATAAAAATTTAGTGCATACGATTACGATTTTCAGGCAATTCAGGGGATAAAGTTCTTAAAATTTATGCCGAAGCAGGACAAAACCAACGCTATGCGCATTTTGGACGCGCATAAGGTCGTATATAAAATTTTGGATTATTCGGAAAGCGGCGCGGTTTCCGGCGAAGAGGTCGCGGAATTTTTGGGCGTTCCGAAAGAAAAATGTTTTAAAACTTTGGTAACGCAAGGCAAAAGCGGAGAATATTACGTCTTCGACGTTCCCGTGAACAAAGAATTAGACCTTAAAAAAGCGGCTTTTGTCGTTTCCGAAAAATACGTCGAAATGATAAAGAGTAAAGATCTTTTGCGGTTAACCGGCTATATTCACGGCGGTTGCTCGCCTGTGGGGATGAAAAAGTTTTTCAGGACAACTTTTGATGTAAGCGCGAAAAATTTTGACAAGATTTATTTTTCCGGCGGAAGAATCGGTTTCTTCCTGGAAGTTTCGCCGGAAGATTTGGAAAAGGTAATAAAATTTTCTTTTGCGGATATAACATTAACAAATGGCTGGGACTACAGGTAAAGAGATAAGTAAAAAACGTATATTTATTAATGCGGCGATCATAGTTCTGGTCGTCGCGCTTACCTTTTTTTATCTTTTACGCAATAATTTTTTGACGAAGGAAAATCTTTCCAAACTTACCGCATACGCGTTTGTCGTTTGTTTTGCGGTATTTGTTGCGACGGAATTGGTTTTAGCCGTCGTGGAACGTATTATTTACGGCACTATAACTCCGCAATATACGTTTAGGAGAAGTTTTTTCAACTGTTTGTTCGGAAATTTCGGTTCAAATATAACTCCTTTCCGCGCCGGACATTTTCCCATGATGGCGTATTATCAATACAAATCGGGAGTTCCGCCTCAGGTAACTATCATAGGTTTTTTGAAAAACCAGATAATATTCAGCGCGGTTTCTATCGTCGTATACGGCGTGTTTACCGTTATTCTCGCAATAAACGGGCTTACCGCAGATATATCCGGCAGGACGGTTGCTTTGTGGTTAGTGGTATTGGTGGGTTTCGCCTTCCATACGGGCGCTTTTATTTTTATAGCGATTTTGGCGTATAATAAAAAATTGCAGAGCGGTTTTTTGTCTTTGTGCGGCAAAATAATCAAGAAATTCAACAAAAAATTCGATTACGAAAAATTTATCGCGGAAAAAGAAGAAAAACTGTCCGAAATAAAAGAACAATTTTCCATCATAGGTAAAAACCTAAAGAAATTCATCCTTCCGTCAATACTGTACGCCGTGTATATGTTTTTATCCGGAAGTTTACAGTATACTGCATATATTTTAGTCTCTAAA
>CAJOMM010000056.1:0-5564 GCA_905235765.1 uncultured Clostridia bacterium | reverse complement strand
CTGAACCTTGCTTCGGGATATGTCGGCAACGTAATACCGCTGCCCGGCGCCGCCGGAACGAGCGAAGTTCTTTTTTCTTTGGTTTTCGCAAGCGTTATACCCGATTCGGCAATGGGCGCCACTATCGTGCTTTGGAGAGCGTCGTCTTTCTATTTTCCCATTTTGTTGGAATTCGTTATGTTTATGGCGTTTTCCCTCAAAAGAAAAAAATAAAAAAATTATTTTTCTGCCTCTTTTTGCTTGACGGCAGTTTTTTTATGAGATATAATACTACTAATCTACCAAATAGATAGGTTAAAGGAGAATAAAAGAAATGGCAAAAATTTACAAATCGGCAGCGGAACTCGTAGGAAAAACGCCTTTGGTTGAATTTAAAAATATAGAAAAAGAGTTTGACTTAAAGGCAAATATTCTGGCTAAACTCGAATATTTTAATCCGGCGGGCTCTGTAAAAGACAGAATCGCAAAAGCGATGATAGAGGACGCCGAACAGAGCGGAAAACTTAAAAAAGATTCGGTCATTATAGAACCGACGTCCGGCAACACGGGAATAGGGCTTGCGTCTGTGGCGGCGGCAAAAGGATACAGAACAATAATCGTTATGCCGGAAACGATGTCCGTAGAAAGGCGTCAGATAATGAAGGCTTACGGCGCGGAGCTTGTGCTTACCGAAGGTGCGAAGGGTATGAAAGGCGCTATAGCTAAAGCCGAAGAGTTGGCGAAAGAAACGCCCAATTCGTTTATACCGGGGCAGTTCGTCAATCCGGCGAACCCCAAAGCGCATTTTACGACCACGGGACCGGAGATATACGAAGATACGGACGGGAAAGTCGATATATTCGTTGCCGGCGTAGGAACGGGCGGCACGGTAACCGGCGTAGGCGAATATCTTAAGAGCAAAAACAAGAACGTAAAAGTGGTTGCGGTAGAACCGTTGTCGTCGGCGGTGCTTTCCACGGGCGTTGCAGGTTCGCATAAGATACAGGGTATCGGCGCAGGGTTCGTTCCCGACGTATTGAATACGAAAATATACGACGAGATCATTACCGTTTCTAACGAAGACGCTTTCGAATACGGTAAGCTTGTCGGCAAGAAAGAGGGCGTTTTGGTCGGTATCTCTTCCGGCGCGGCGCTTTACGCGGCGATAACGCTCGCTAAAAGAAAGGAAAATCAGGGCAAGAATATAGTAGTGCTTCTTCCCGACACGGGGGACAGATATCTTTCGACTCCGCTTTTCCAGGACTGATATCTTTTACATACGGATATTGAAATTTTTAACTCTCTTCTCCGCGGCGTTCGCCGCAGAGAAGAGAGTTTTTGTTGTTTTGAGACTTCTTTAAAGTTGAAAAATCCTTGACATGAAAAATAAAATACTATATTATCTTAATAATAAAAGCGCCTAAGAGGAGATAAAGTATGGCAGAGTGGCTTAATACTACGTTTTACGGGCTGGATAGCGGAGTGTTTTCCGCTATGAACGATTTAGCAAAGTCGATGGGCGGTTTTTTTACGCCGTTTTCAAAAGTTATAACGTTAATCGGTGAAAAGGGGTTGGTTTTCATTTTTGCCGCTATTATTTTAATGCTGTTTCCAAAGACCAGAAAACTCGGCGTTTGTATGATCGGAGCGTTGGCTATCGGCGCAATTATAACGGATCTTGCGTTAAAGCATATAGTCGAAAGGGCAAGACCTTTTGAAAGCGACGAGCAATTTAATGCTTTTTGGACGTTTTTGGGAAGTCCTAAAGTTAGCGGATACAGTTTTCCTTCGGGACACGCAACTGCGATAACCGCTGCGGCGACGGCGCTGTTTATTATGTGCAATAAAAAGTGGAGTTGGGTCGGATTTTTAGGGGTGATTTTGATGGGATTTTCGCGAGTATATCTTATTCACCACTATTTTACGGACGTGTCGGCAGGAATTATAGTCGGCGCGGTTTCGGGAATAATCGCATACTTTATAACGAAACTAATTTTTAACTTATTGGAAAAACACCGCGATAAAAAATTCTGTGCTTTTTGTATAGATTTCGACGTTAGAAATATCTTTAAGAAAAAATCCGAAAAATAGACAGATAAAAATTTTCATTTTTTATTATTTATGAATAAAGAAGCAATCTCTTATGGCGCGATTACGCTATTGTAAAGGTCTATAGAATCGGTGCCGCGAAAAAACCGCGGCACCGATTTTTCTTTTAAGGGTGAATTTTAAAAAATTATCGGGATATATCGATAAAAACTTGAAAAAAAAGTTTTTTTAGTGTAAAATAAGTAAGGTTGTTTAAAAACAAACGAAATTTTTTATATTTTGGAGGATTATATGCAAAAATACGTCTATCTTTTTAGCGAAGGAAACGCTAAAATGCGTGAAATTCTCGGCGGTAAGGGCGCCAACCTCGCAGAAATGACTAATATCGGGCTTCCCGTTCCGCAAGGTTTTACAATTTCTACCGAGGCTTGCACCAAATATTATGAAGACGGCAGACAAATCAACGATTCCATTAAGGCTGAAATTATGGAATACGTTTCTAAACTTGAAAATATCACCGGAAAGAAGTTCGGCGACAAGGACAACCCCTTGCTCGTTTCCGTTCGTTCCGGCGCGCGCGCTTCCATGCCCGGCATGATGGACACTATTCTTAATCTCGGGTTAAACGAAGAAGTGGTTGAAGTTCTTTCCGCTAAATCCGGTAACCCCAGATGGGCTTGGGACTGCTACAGAAGGTTTATTCAGATGTTTTCCGACGTCGTTATGGAAGTCGGCAAAAAACACTTTGAAAAACTTATCGACGAAATGAAAGAGAAAAAAGGCGTCGTTTACGACGTCGACCTTACTGCCGAAGACCTTAAGGAACTTGCTAATCAGTTTAAAGCCGAATATAAAAATCAATTAGGACAAGATTTCCCCTCCGATCCGAAAGTTCAGCTTTTTGAGGCGATCAAAGCGGTTTTCCGTTCTTGGGACAATCCGAGGGCGAACGTTTACAGAATGGATCACGATATTCCGTACAGTTGGGGTACCGCGGTAAACGTACAGATGATGGCTTTCGGCAATATGGGTAACGATTGCGGAACCGGCGTGGCTTTCACGCGTAACCCGGCTACCGGCGAAAAGGGGCTTATGGGCGAATTCCTTATGAACGCACAAGGCGAAGACGTCGTTGCCGGCGTTCGTACGCCTATGCCTATTTCTCAGATGGCTGAAGTCCTTCCCGACGTTTATAAACAGTTTTTAGATATTTGCAGCACTTTGGAAAACCATTACAAAGACATGCAGGATATGGAATTTACCATCGAAAAAGGTAAACTCTATATGTTACAGACAAGAAACGGCAAGCGTACCGCCGCTGCGGCTATCAGAATCGCTTGCGACCTTTTGGACGAGGGTATGATTACCGAACAGGAAGCGCTTTTACAAATCGACGCTAAAACGCTCGATATGCTTCTTCACCCCACTTTCGACGCTGCGGACCTTAAAGCCGCAAACAAAGACAACGTCGTCGGCAAAGGTATCGCCGCTTCTCCGGGAGCAGCCGCCGGTACCGTCGTTTTCACTTCCGAAGACGCGGTAAGAGAGGGCAAAAAAGGCAAGAAAGTTATTCTCGTCAGACTTGAAACTTCCCCTGAAGACATTGAGGGTATGAAATACGCACAAGGCATACTTACCGTCAGAGGCGGCCAGACTTCTCACGCCGCGGTCGTGGCGAGAGGTATGGGTACCTGCTGCGTTTCCGGTTGCGGAGATATTAAAATGCACGAGGAAGAAAAATACTTCGAACTCGCAGGGAAAATTTTCAAAGAGGGCAGCGCCCTGTCTTTGGACGGCTCCACCGGTATTATTTACGACAAAGTAATAAAGACCGTTCCCGTAGATCCCAACAGCGGTTACTTCGGCAGAATAATGAAACTCGCCGATAAATATAAGGCTATGGCTGTAAGAACCAACGCCGACACTCCGGAAGACGCTCAAAGAGCGGCGGATCTCGGCGCGCAGGGTATCGGACTTTGCAGAACGGAGCATATGTTCTTCGGCCCCGGCAGAATCGATAAATTCCGCGAAATGATTTGTTCGGAAACCGTTGAAGAAAGGGAAAAGGCGTTGAGCGCTATCGAACCTATGCAACAGAAAGACTTCGAAGGTCTTATGGAAGCCCTTAAAGGTCAGCCTGTTACCATAAGGTTCCTCGATCCGCCGCTTCACGAATTCGTTCCTACGTTAGAATCCGATCTCGAATTGCTTGCGCAGGCGAAAGGCAAAACCGTTTCGGAAATTAAACTTTTGTGCGATTCTTTGCACGAATTCAACCCGATGATGGGACACCGTGGTTGCCGTTTGGCGGTAACTTATCCCGAAATCGCCGAAATGCAGACTAAAGCCGTTATCAAGGCAGCGATAAACGTTCAGAAACGCCACCCCGATTGGAAAGTTTCTCCTGAAATTATGATTCCTTTGGTTGGCGAAGTCAAAGAACTCGAATTCTGCAAAAAGACGGTTGTCGCTACTGCCGAAGCTGTAATCGCTCAATCGCCTATCAAATTGACCTATCACGTCGGAACTATGATTGAAATTCCGAGAGCGGCATTGACCGCGGACGAGATCGCGAAAGAGGCGGAATTCTTCTGCTTCGGAACAAACGACTTAACGCAGATGACGTTTGGATTTTCTCGCGACGACGCAGGCAAATTCTTACCTTCGTATTATAACGCGAAGATTTACGAATCTGATCCGTTTGCAAGACTTGATACGGTAGGCGTTGGTAAACTTATGAAGATGGCTGTCAAAATGGGACACGAAACCAGAAAAGACATACATTGCGGTATCTAGATCCTTCTTCCATAGAATTCTGCCACGAAATAGGTTTAGATTACGTTTCCTGTTCGCCTTTCAGAGTTCCGATAGCAAGGCTTGCCGCCGCCCAGGCGAATATTAAGAACCCGAGAGCCTGATTAGAGGAAATAATCGTTTACGTATATTTTTAATAAAACAATAAAGCCGTTATATCCGACGATATAGCGGCTTTACTTTACTTTTTTATTTTATAATGGTAAAATTATTATAAACGGTTAAGCGGTTAAATCAAAAGTAAACCCTAATGCCACCGCCTATGAAGGAATTAATTCGTGAAAAACTTAATGAAATCGAAAAACTTGAAAATATAAAGATTTTGCATTGTATCGAATCGGGTAGTCGAGCATGGGGTTTCTCTTCACCCGACAGTGATTATGACGTAAGATTTATTTACGTGCGCCCTAAAGAGTTTTATTTCAGATTAGATAAAACGCGTGACGTTATCGAATGGCAGTTGGATGAAACGCTTGATATTAACGGTTGGGATATTAAAAAAGCTTTACAATTATTACATAAATCAAATCCAACGATATTTGAGTGGAATTCTTCGCCGATTGTTTACAAAACGACAAAAAAATGGGAAGAAATTTCTGCAATTATCAATAATTATTTTGTCGCAAGGGCAGGGCTTTACCATTATTTAAGTACGGCAAAAAGTAATTATAGAGAATACCTGAAAGGCGAAACGGTTAGATTGAAGAAGTATTTTTACGTAC
>CAJOMM010000055.1 GCA_905235765.1 uncultured Clostridia bacterium | reverse complement strand
ATTTCTTCCATAGTGTTTTCCGATGAAAAACTTACTCTTATAACACCGTCTAAAACTTTTTCGTTATACCCACAGGCTTCGAGCACCCTGCTAAACCTTGCCCTCGAAGAACAAGCCGAGCCGTTGCCGACAATTATCCCTTCGGTCTCAAGCGCATGCATAACGACCTCGCCTTTTAAGCCTTCGGCAGAAAGACTCAGTATATATGGACTACCTTTTTCTGAAGATATAATCTTTATATTATTTAAATCAACGTTTTTTCTCAAATAATCGTTAAACACCAAAATTTTGGAATAATTTTCACGAATATTTTCATATTTCTTTTTTGTGGCGAATTCTAAAACCTTAATACCGAAAACGTTTTCCGTACCGCTACGCATATCGTTTTCCTGCCCACCGCCGAAAATAAACGGCGAAAAAGGTATCTTCCTCTTTTTAATAAGCGCACCCACTCCTTTAAGTCCGTTTATCTTATGCGCGCTCAATGAATAAAAATCAACGTTTTTTGATAATGAATACGGTATTTTGCCGAAAGATTGAACACCGTCCGTATGAAAGACGATATCCGGATTAATTCGTTTTAATTCGGACGATATAGCGTTTACGTCATTGATTGCGCCGGTTTCGTTGTTCACGTGAACGATAGAAGCGAAGTCCGTTTTGTTTTTAGCGACAAAATCGTATAACTCTTCTGTATTTACAGACCCGTCTTTATTCAGGCTTATAAAATTGACGTCAAAACCTCTGTTTTTCAGTTCTTTAAAACACCTGTAAACGGCGGAATGTTCGCCCTTATCGGTTACAAAAACGCCTCTTTTGACGGAACAAAAAATTGCCGCATTATCGCTTTCTGTTCCGCCTGACGTAAACACGACTTCATAATCCAACGGCGACGCACCGAGACAATTTAAAATAACGTTCTTCGCATCTTTTATGTCTTTAGCGTTAGAGAGCCCTCCTCGATAAAGGGCTGAAGGATTAAAAAAATTCTCTTGATTATACCTTTCGGCTTTTGCCAAAAATTCTTTATCCGGTTTTGTAGTTGCCGCGTTGTCAAGATAAATCATCTATAAAAATCCTCTTCTATAACCGTTCTGCTGGAACAATTTATTACGTTTCCGATAAAAACTTCCGTACACTCCAAAACAAAAACGTATTTAATACCGGAAACATTACACACTATATAATAAAAACTTTTACCATCTTCCGCCACGCTATTCGACGTTAAAACTTTAATTTTTTTATCGGGCATAAGTTCGTATCTTTCATAAGTTTTACTGCCGTATTTTCCGATTTTTTCAATCATCGAAAAGTCAAAAGTTATTATATGTTTACGTTTAACGTTATTAATAACCTTTGAAAATCTTATAGATCCCGTAACGAAGGTGTAATCGTAGTCTACGTACATTTTGTCTTTTAATTTTCCCAAAACGATTCCCCACGTTATAAAAAAAGCCAATGGAAAAATCATATAAACTATTTTAAAAAACAAATCAGTCGATATAAAGATTAAATATCCGAAATCAATTACAATCCAAAAACCAGCTAAAACGTATGAAAAAATGGAAAAGATATTTAAAATTACATATCTTCTTTTTGCGGATTTTTCATTATGTACCTTCGCACATTCTTCATAAAATTTTTCCTGCATAAATCCCCTTTTATCGCGTTACTACTTAAGCGTTACTATCGTTACCCCGTTTTCACCCTCGCCGTATATACCGTTTCTGAATCCTGAAACGTTCTTATTTTTTTTAAGATATTCTCTTATGGCTTTTCTGAGGATACCTTCGCCGTAACCGTGAACGATCCTGACTTCTTCAAGCCCGTTTACAACCGCCTGGTCGATAAATGCCTCGGTTTCTTCTATCGCCTCCAAAGAAGTTTTACCTACAACGTTTAGTTCCGCTTTAGGTTGAGCCGCGCGAACGCCTACGCTGTTAACTTTTACGTCCGTTGTTTTTTCGGGCATTTCCGGATTATATACGTCAGAATACCTAACGTTGGATTTAATATTTCCGATCAGCACTTCCGCTTCCTTTTTAGAAGGCTTTAAGCTTAATATTTCCGCGTACGCCCCCAGACTTTTAACGTAAACCCTTTGTCCGACTTTCAATTCGGCGTCTTTAGGTTTTATCATTTCTATAGGCGCGTTTTCGTCTTCATTATAAAGATATTTGCTGTCCGATAATCTGTTTTTAAGTTGGCTCGCCCTGAAAACCTCCTTGCTTTCAAGACCTGCCGCCTTTAATATCTTTTTCAACTCATCGATGATTTCTTCGGCTTCTTCAAGTTTTTCCGAAACAATTCTTTTGGTTTCCTGTTTTGCGTTAAAATATATTTTTTCTCTTTCTTTTACAATCTTTTCCTTTTCCGAAGAAATTTCTTTAAGTTCGGTTTCCCTTTGTTCTTTTAATTTTTCAAGTTCACAAGATAATAATTCTGCCGCTCTACGGCTTTCTTCAGCTTTTTTCAATACGGCTTCAAAGCCTATTTTTTCATCCGAAAGATATTGAGTTGCCCTTTCGATTATTTTCTCGTCAAGCCCCAAAGTCTTGGATATTTCAATAGCGTTAGAACTGCCCGGAATACCTAAATTTATTTTATATAACGGCTTTAACGTTTCCGAATCGAATTCCATCGAAGCATTTTCTATTCTGCCGTTATTGACTGCAAATTCCTTGAGTTTTGAATAATGTGAAGTAATAATTCCGAAACACCCCGAATTCAGAAGCTCTTCCGTTACCGCAAGCGCTATAGCGCTACCCTCTTCCGGATCGGTTCCGGCGCCCAGTTCGTCTAAAAGAACGAGAGATACACCTTCTAAAGAATTTAATATTTCAACAATATTTTTTATGTGCGACGAAAAAGTAGAAAGGTTCATTTCAATACTTTGTTCATCGCCAATATCACAGAATATTCCGTCGTATATTGAAATCTCGCTATCTCTTGCCGCAGGAATAAACACTCCACACATTGCCATAAGAGATAATAAGCCTACAAGTTTCAACGTAACGGTTTTTCCGCCGGTATTTGGCCCGGTTATCAATAAAAAACTATAATCTTTGCCGAAACGCAGCGTCAGAGGAACGACTTTATCCTTTGCGATGAGCGGATGCCTTGCCGCTTTAATATCCGTATTGCCGCTTTTGTTGACAACAGGTCTGATGCAGTTATGCTTAAAAGAATATTCCGCCCTTGCAAAACAACCGTCTATCAATGAAAGGTTAACGGCATTAATTCTCAAAGCGTCAGTCATAAACGACACTTTAACGGTTAATTCGGATAAAATGCGATAAATTTCCTCTTTTTCGTCAAACAGCGCTTTTTTAAGATCGTTATTCAGTTCCATGACGATTTCCGGTTCAATAAAGACCGTTGCGCCGGAAGATGACTGATCGTGAATAAAACCTTTAATTTGCCCCCTGTATTCGCTTTTAACGGGAATAACGAACCTACCCTGCCTCATTGTAACGACAGATTCTTGCAAGTACTTGTTAAATCCGGTACGCATATAAGAATTAAGCTGGTTGCGAATTTTGGCGTTGATATCTTTAATACTTCTTCTTATAGAATAAAGCTTTGGCGACGCGTCGTCAGACAATTCGTCCTCAGAAACGATTTTGGAATTTATTTCCTTTTCAAACTCCTCGTTTACGTATAAATTATCCGTAATTCTTCTTAAAATAACTATTTTATCGTCATTTACGGAATTTAAAGAATTTTTTATGACCCTTGCGCTTTTCAGGTTGTCCGCTATTCTCAATAACTCCGCAGGGTTAAGCGTGCCGCCTATGTCGGCGCGGTTTAGCTCATCCGAAACGTCGGCGAAATAAAACACACCTGATACACCGTGTTCATAAGAAAGTTTATACGCTTCTTCCGTTTCGTCGAGGAGGATTTCCACATCCCTCTTTTCCGTTTTGGGAACGGAAGCCAAAATATCTTTTTTCGTACTTTCAAGAACAGCGAACGATGCGACGTCCGTTAGTATTTTATCAAATTCAAGCGATTTAATGGTCTTTTCAGAAATCATTTTATCTTAATTCCGCATTTAATTCGTTCTTTAAGTTTTTAAGAATTTTATCTATTGCGTCATCAACTTCTTTCACGTTTAACGTCCTTTCGTTAGATCCGAAAACAAGGTTAAACGCCATACTCTTCTTTCCTTCCTCAACCTGATTTCCCCTATAAAGATCGAATAAAGAGACCTTTTCGAGATTTCTTCCGCCGTATTTCTTTATCGTGGAAATTACTTGCTCGCAAGGAATTTCTTCGTCTAAAATAACTGCAAGATCTCTTTCGACCGACGGGAATTTTGATATCTGTTTAGCGGAAATTTTATCATTGAAATGTTTTTTAAGAAGATAATACTTTATTTCTCCTCCATATAAAGGCTTGTCTACACCTGCCGTCGCTAATACGTCAGGATGATTCTGACCGACGTAACCGACCTTTTCGCCGTCGACATAAATATCCGCAGACCTCGTCGGATGCATAAATTTTTCCGCAGATCTTACGTATTTAATTTCTTTTCCGAAGCAGAACGCGTCCAAAATTCCGTCCGTAACGCCTTTAACACTGAAATAATCTTCAGAATTTCCGAACGAAACAAAAGCCAAAACTTCCTTTTCGTCAGGAAGGTCTGTTACGGGCAGCGATTGCGGAAAATAAGTTTTAGCAAATTCAAAAAGTTTGCCGTCGTAATTTTGCCTGTTGATATTATAAATCGCCGCGCGAATTGCAGAGGGCAAAAGAGAAACTCTCATAACCGACATATCCTCGCTTATCGGATTCAGTATTCTTACCACAGAAACCGTAAATGTCGAATTCTTTTTCCGATACGAAAGAATACGTTATTATTTCATTGTATCCGAACCCTATCAACAGGTTTTTCAGATTTTCCACGTTTCTCTGCTCGACGTTTAATCCTCCGCTCGTTATCTCGGAAGTTTTAAGAAGAGTCGGCGTCAAATTGTCGTACCCGTATTCGCGAATAACTTCTTCGGCAAGATCTGGATACCCGTCAACGTCTTCACGGTAAAGCGGTACAACCGCGGTCAGATCGTCTCCGTTCAAAGTGATTCTGAAATTAAGTCTCTCAAGAATACTTTTAATTATTTCCGCCTTAACCTCTATTCCCAAAACTCCGTTTATTTTTGAAACTTTTGTCTTAATTGTCTTTTCTTTAATAGGTTCGGCAATAATATCGTATTCGTCGCATGCTATTTTACCGCATTTAAGAGTATCTATAAGGTGTAAAGC
>CAJOMM010000054.1:10408-10724 GCA_905235765.1 uncultured Clostridia bacterium | reverse complement strand
GGAGTGGAGAGTGTAGACGGGTTTTCCGAGCAAGGACTTAATCTTACCGTTTCCGGTGTAAAGGTTAAAATAACCGGAGAGAAAATAAAGATATCTTCGTATAACAAGTCCTGCGGAACTCTTACCGCGGAAGGTTTAGTAAGCGAGATAAAGTATAACGCCAAAAAAGTTCCTTTTTTGAAAAAGATATTTAAATAATGCTGATAACGAAAAATCAGATATTCGTTTTTATAGCCTGCATATCGTTCGGCGGCGTATCCGGAATATTTCTTTCGCTGGCAGAAGTGCTGAAAAAACCGATAAATGTTAAGCCGCT
>CAJOMM010000054.1:0-10392 GCA_905235765.1 uncultured Clostridia bacterium | reverse complement strand
ATTGCGGCGGCGTACGTTGTGTTTTCTTTTAAGTTGAATTTTCCGTCATATAGGATATATATGACAGTCGGCGTTTTTCTGGGGCTTGCCCTTTACTATAAAAGTTTGCACGTAATACTTGCAAAATGCACGCAAAAGGCGTATAATAAAACAATAAAACGGTTTTTTGAATTTTTAAAAACCAAAAAGGGAAAAACCAAAGATGGAAAACGCGGAAAAATCAAACGTGCCGAACGAGTCAAAGTTCAAAAGACTGGTGGTCGCAGTCACGGTAGGCGCAGTTCTTTTAGTAATAATACTCGTCTCGGTAATGAGTTATCAACTGATAGCCATAAACAAAGAAAGACGAGACATAGCGGAGTTAGAACGTGAAATTGCCGAATACGAGGAGCTTTACAGCGAGGGAACCAATACTTTGGAGGCTCGTAAGAAAAAGGAGTGGATCGAGAGAAGGGCATATGAACTCGGTTACGCTTACGAAGGGGATATTATAATTTCGTAAATGAAATATGCGGTTATCGATATAGGCTCTAATTCCGTTCGGCTTATGGTGTCTGACGGAAAAGCGACTTTGTATAAAAAGTTAAGCGTAACGCGGCTCGGCGCCGGAAGAGATAACGAAGGCAATCTCTCTTTGGAATCGCAGGAAAAATCGTTATCAGCCATCAGCGATTTCGTTAAGGAGGCGCAAAGAGAACGAGTGGACAAGGTCTTTGCTTTCGCGACGGCGGCTGTCAGAAATGCTCCGAACGGCAGGGAATTTGTTCTTAAGGTGCGAAAAGCGTGCGGCTTTGACGTCGACGTTTTGTCTGGCGAAAAAGAAGCGGAACTCGGTATTTTGGGCGCTCTTGATGGTGATGACGGCGGGATAATAGACGTTGGCGGCGCAAGTACTGAAATAGGTGTTGTAAAAAACGGCAAAATTATTTACCTGCATAGTCTTCCGATAGGCGCGGTGGCGTTGACGGAAGCGTTCGGGCAGAACGCCGAAGAAATAAAAAAATACGTAAAAGAGACCGTTAAACTTTACGGCTCCGTGCCGAAAGCGGAATTTTACGCGATAGGCGGCTCGGCTACGACTGTTGCCGCAGTGGATTTGAAACTGAAAGATTACGATCCGAATATTATAGACGGACATAAACTTAAACGTGAAAACCTGTTAAAAATAACCGAATTGTTGAACCATAAGACTCCGCAGGAAAGAGAAAATATTTGCGGAGTTGAAAAGAGACGCGCGGACATAATTCATAGCGGCGCGATTATTTTGTCGGAAATAGTCGATTATCTGGATATTTCCCAAATAACAGTCAGCGAAAGCGACAATGCGGAAGGATATTTGACTTACGCGGTGGAAAATTTATGAGCAGAAAAACTAATTTTATAAATAACGCAATAACCTTGGTTATAACTCTTATAGGGCTTGTCGCCGTGGTTTTGGTTGCCGATAGAACATACAGTATGAAAACCGGCAACTTTTTTTTATTGGTTGTGGCAGGCGCGCTTGTCGGCGGTTTTTTTACGGCGCTTCTACATGAGACGGGGCATCTTTTAGTTGGTAAGTTAAACGGTTTTGCCTTTCTTTCTATGACGGTTTGGTTTTTTAACTGGAAGAGGGAGAGGGGGAAAATAGTTTTTAGTTTGGTTCCAATCGGCGAAGAGGCAGGGTATACCGAAATGGCGCCAAAGTCGACAGAAGACCTTGAACGCAGGTTTGTAAAAATGACTCGCGGCGGACTTTTGTTCACATTGATCTCGGTGGTCATAGGAGCGGTGCCTTTCGTATTTTTGGGAAAAATTTCCGCTGCCGCTTTTACGATTTTTTCAATGTTTTTGCCGATGGGGTTATATTATTTCTTTGGAAACGCTTTGCCTTACGAAAGTGGCGGAGAAGGCAACGACGGCAAGGTGTTAATCGATATTAAGCGCAAAAGCGACGATTCTAAAGTATTTATCGCTATGCTTAAAATACAGTCGGAACTTTTTAACGGGAAAACGCCCGGAGAGATAGATGAAAAATATTATTTTGACGTTCCGCAACTTCCCGAAGACGACATGAATTTCGTAAGGCTTCTGACCGCAAGGTACGCTTACTATGTCGATAAAGGCGAATATGCGGAGGCGAGAGCGGTAACTGACAGGCTTTTGTCTTTGGAAGAGTATTTGCCCCGAAAATTAAACGACATGTTTAAAACGTACGAGCTTTATAACAGTTGTACTTTTGATTTTAACGCGGAACGCGCCGACGAGATTGTTGTGGACGTCGGCAAATATCTTGACAAACATAACGGTTCTTTGGAAATACGGGCTAAAATGGCTTATATTTTGTATGTAAAGGAAGCTCGATATGTTTTATAAGAAAGCCGTTTTAGAGGCAAATAAGTGCAATTTGCGTGGTTTAGGGGTGTTTGAGAGGAAACTCGTAGAAGAAATTAAAAAAGATTTTTAATTAAAAGGTCTGCCGAACGGCAGACCTTTTCAAATATAAAAATCCAGATCGGAATAGCAATACGGACAAATTTTATAAGTTTTTGAAGCGCAGTCGGTACAAATAGTAGCTCCGCAGTTCGGACAAGCGAGAATATTTCCGTCTTGAAGATTTCTATTGCAATTTTTACATTTAATCATTTTAACCCCCCGTTTAATAAAAGTATGTTTAAAGTTTTTCTATTTATGCGGCTTTTCCCACGCGTGCGCGCGTGCAAACTTATTATAATTTTAAATTAAAGTATAAGAAATTGTTTACATTGCTTGAAATAAATCTATATTTATGTTACAATATAGACGTAATTTAATTGACGCAAACGAAAAACTTGCTTGCAAGGTTTTTCGTTTGCGGTTAATAATTGCAGTATAATCGATTAAACGTATTAAAGGAGTTAAAATGGAAGAAACCGCTAAGCCTCGTTCGAATTACGGCGAGGGACAGATTCAGGTACTCGAAGGGCTTGATCCGGTTCGTAAGCGCCCCGGAATGTATATCGGGTCTACGGACTCAAGGGGGCTTCATCACTTAGTGCAGGAAATAGTCGATAATTCTATCGACGAAGCGCTTTCCGGTTTTTGCGATACGATAACCGTAAAAATAAACGGCGACGGTTCCTGTACGGTAACCGATAACGGTAGAGGTATTCCTACCGATATTCACCATACGGAAAAAATCTCCGCGGTTGAAGTCGTTTTAACAAAACTTCATGCCGGCGGTAAATTCGGTGGCGGAGGATATAAGATATCCGGAGGACTTCACGGCGTCGGACTGTCCGTTGTAAACGCGCTATCCGAATGGCTTACCGTTGAGGTTTTTCAGAAAGGTAAGAAATTTTATCAGGAGTACCGCCGCGGTATACCTCAGGACAGATTAAAAGAAGTCGGGGATGCGGACTTCACGGGGACGTGGGTAACCTTTAAGCCCGACAGTGAGATATTTGAAACCGTTGAGTTTAATTACGACACTGTCAAGACTCGTCTTCGCGAACTCGCATATTTGAACAAAGGCTTAACCATTAAACTTTCGGACGAGCGTGCCGGACGTGAACAGGAGGATACTTTCCGTTACGAAGGCGGTATTGCGCACTTTGTCAGCGATTTGAGTAAAAATAAGGGCGCCATCTTTGAAAAACCCGTTTATTTTGACGTGTTCTACGGAGACACTGAAATAGAGGTCGCGTTACAGTATACCGACACCTATAACGAAACGCTTTACGCGTTTGCAAACAATATAAACACCGAAGAAGGCGGAACTCATTTAGAAGGATTTAAAAACGCTCTTACGAGAATAATCAACGACGCAGGAAAGAAGGTGAACGCATTTAAGGGAGATGAAAAAGTTTCTTCCGAAGATACGAGAGAAGGTCTGGTCGCAGTGGTATCCGTAAAATTGACCGATCCGCAATTCGAAGGGCAGACAAAGACAAAACTCGGCAATTCCGAAATGCGAAATCTCGTCGCTAAAGCTATGAACGAGCATTTAGGCACTTTCTTTGAAGAAAATCCGGCAAAGGCCAAAGAAGTAATATTAAAGTGTCTTACGGCGCAGCGCGCGAGGGAGGCGGCGAGACTGGCTCGCGAAAGCACCAGAAGAAAAGGCGCTTTAGAATCTACTACGCTTCCCGGAAAACTTGCAGACTGCTCGGACAGAAATCCCGCGTTTTGCGAGATATTCATCGTTGAGGGCGATTCTGCAGGCGGCAGCGCCAAGCAGGGCAGAGACAGGCGTTTTCAGGCTGTATTGCCGCTAAGGGGTAAAATACTCAACGTAGAAAAGGCAAGGCTTAATCACGTTCTTGAAAACGAAGAGATAAAGAGTATGATAACGGCTTTCGGCGGAGGCATACAAGACGATTTCGACGAAAGCAAACTTCGTTACGACAGAATAATCTGTATGACCGACGCGGACGTTGACGGCAGCCATATCAGAATATTGCTTTTGACTTTCTTTTTCAGGTTTATGCGTCCTTTGGTAGAACACGGGCATGTCTATATCGCCCAACCGCCTTTATATAAAGCGACCAAGAATAAAGTCGATAAATACCTATATTCGGATAAAGAATTACAAGATTATCTTGCGGAAGTGGGAAAGTGCGATATCCAGCGTTACAAGGGTCTTGGCGAAATGGATCCCGAACAGCTTTGGAACACGACGATGAATCCCGAAACGCGTACCATGCTTCAGGTAACGATGGAAGACGCCGTGGAAGCAAACGATACGTTTACGAGGCTTATGGGCGGAGATCCCGAACTTCGCAGAGAGTTCATAGAGAACAATGCGAAATTAGTTACCGATCTCGATATTTAAGGAGAAATTAGCGATGAGTAAAAAAGACGTAAGTCAGGAATTGACTGCCGAATTTAAAGAAACTTTATCCAAGACGAAACTTATAAACGTCGAAGTAAACGCCGAAGTAAAAAAATCTTTTATCGCGTATGCTATGGCGGTAAACGTTTCAAGGGCTATACCGGACGTAAGAGACGGTATGAAACCCGTTCACAGGCGTATACTTTACGCTATGCACGAAGCAGGTCTTACCAGCGATAAAGCGTACAGAAAGTGCGCTAAGATTGTCGGCGACGTGTTAGGTAAATATCATCCGCACGGCGACAGTTCGGTATACGACGCGTTAGTTAGGTTAGCGCAGGATTTTTCCATAAATTTTCCTCTCGTAGACGGGCACGGAAATTTCGGTTCGGTCGACGGCGATCCTGCTGCGGCTTATAGGTATACCGAGGCAAGGCTTTCTAAACTTTCCGACGAAATGCTTAAAGAGATAGATAAAGATACCGTAGATTTCTATCCCAACTTCGACGATACGGAAATGCAGCCGGTAGTTTTACCGTCGAGGTTCCCTAATATTCTCGTAAACGGGTCTGACGGTATTGCGGTCGGTATGGCGACTAATATTCCGCCTCATAACCTTGCGGAATGCTTAAATGCGTGTATCGCGCTTCTAGATAACCCCGAAATAACGGTGGAAGAGTTGATGGAATATATTCCGGCGCCCGACTATCCGACGGGCGGCGTGCTGATGGGGAGAAGCGGCATAAAACAGGCGTATCTTACCGGTAAAGGCGGTTTTGTCCTTCGCGCAAAAACGGATATAGAAGAATTCAATAACGGCACGAGAGAGAGAATAGTCGTAACAGAGCTTCCTTATCAGGTAAACAAGGCTATGCTTATAAAAACCATAGCGGATATGGTCAGAGATAAGAAAATAGACGGTATAAGCGACGTAAAAGACGAATCGGACAGACACGGTATGCGTATGGTCATAGATCTTAAAAAAGACGCTAACGCGCAAGTCGTATTGAATACCTTATTCAAGCATACCAATCTTCAGGTTAAAGACGGGATAATTCTTTTGGCGCTCGTAGACGGAGAACCGAAGATATTGGGATTAAAAGATATTTTGGTTCATTATATCGATCACCAGAAATCCGTTATCGTGAGGAGGACGAAATACGATCTCGCCAAGACCGAAGAAAGAGAACATATAGTAAAAGGCTTGGTTATAGCGTTAAACAATATAGACAGGGTGATTGAGATAATTAAGCAGTCAGCCGATAAAAACTCTGCTGCGCAAGCGTTGATGGATGAATTTTTGCTTTCGGATAAGCAGGCTAACGCAATACTCGAAATGCGTTTGCAGAGATTGACCAGTATGGAAGTCGCGAAGTTAAACGAAGAACTCGTTGAGCTTGACAGAACGATTGCGGACTTAAAAGATATTCTCGCCAATGAGTGGAGAGTTAAAGAAATAATTAAAGGCGATATGGAAGAAATCAAGCAGAAATATCCTTCGCCGAGAAAGACGGAACTTTCTTACGATTACGGCGATATAGATATTGCCGATATGATTCCGGTAGAGGACGTGGTTGTAAGTTTGACACATTTCGGATACGTCAAGCGCGTTCCTGTTTCCGAATACAGAACGCAGCGCCGCGGCGGCAGAGGCGTTACGGCGCATAAGCCGAAGGAAGAAGATTTCGTGGAAAATATGTTTGTAACTTCCACGCACGACGATATATTGTTCTTTACCGATAAAGGCAGGGTATACAGCCTTAAATGTTTCTTCATACCGGAAGCGCAAAGGGTGGCGCGCGGAAGGGCTATCGTAAATCTTCTCCAACTTTCCGACGGAGAAAAGGTTTGCGCTATGTTGCCGCTTAAAGAAAATTCCGAAGGCTACCTCGTTATGGCGACTAAAAACGGGCTGATTAAAAAGACTTCTCTGGAAGAATTTGCAAACATAAGAAAAGTCGGTAAGATCGCTATAAATATATTAGACGGAGACGCTCTGATAGGAGTCGGGCTGACAACCGGAGAAAACGAAATAATAATGGCTTCGCACGACGGAAAATGTATACGCTTCTCGGAAACTGACGTCAGACCTACAGGCAGAGGCACGCAAGGTGTAAGAGGTATCGAACTTGAGGACGGCGACTGCTTAGTAGATATGGCAATCATTAAGCCTGACTGCGAATTTATCACTATGACCGAAAACGGATACGGCAAGCGTTCCGATCCCGAAGATTACAGGCTGCAAAGCAGGGCGGGCAAGGGCGTAAAGGCAGGTGAGTTTAACGATAAGACCGGCAAATTGGTAAGTTTAAAACTCGTTTCTTCGGACGAAAATATAATGATAATTACCGAAAACGGAACAATAATCCGCGTTGATTCTTCCGACATAAGCAAGATTGGAAGGGCGACGCAAGGCGTAAGGGTTATGAAAATCGAAAAGGTGAGTAAGATTGCTTTGACGCCTGCTTCCGAAAACGACGAAGAAAGCGAAGAACAAGAAGAAATTTCCGAATAGTTTTCTTTCAGAGGCGCAAATTTTTGCGCCTCTGAACCTATAATGCATAATTTTATAAAAATTCATATTTTTATCAATATTATTGCAAATAATGCATAAATAAATGAAAATATATTATTTTTATCACAAAAACGGTTGACAACCGTTTTTTTAATTGTTACAATAAAACCGTTTATAATGTCAATGTGAAGGAAATGGATATGAAAGACAAAAAGATAAAAAAAGTGGTTTTGGCTTATTCGGGAGGTTTGGATACTTCGATTATTATTCCTTGGTTAAAGGAAAATTATGACGGTTGTGAAGTTATAGCGGTAGCCGGTAACGTGGGGCAAGCCGATGAATTGGACGGTTTAGAAGAAAAAGCGTTAAAGACGGGCGCTTCTAAAATTTACATTTTGGATTTGACAGACGACTATGTGGATAATTATATAATTCCGACGATGAAAGCCGGCGCAAAGTATGAAGAATATTTTCTCGGTACCAGCCACGCCCGTCCCTGTATAGCGAAAGCGTTGGTTGATATAGCTAAGAAGGAAAACGCCGACGCCATTGTTCACGGTTGTACGGGGAAAGGTAACGATCAGGTGCGTTTCGAACTCACTATAAAACGTTTTGCACCGGAAATGAAAATTATTGCGCCTTGGAGAGAGTGGAAGATTAAATCCCGTGAAGAAGAGATAGATTATGCGGAAAAGCACGGCGTTCCGCTTAAAATAAATAAAGAAACGAATTATTCCAAAGATAAGAACTTATGGCATTTATCTCACGAGGGTCTTGATCTCGAAGATACGGGAAACGAACCGCAGTATGAGAAAAAGGGATTTCTCGAGATGGGCGTATCACCTATAAGCGCAAAGGATAGTCCTACTTATATAGAACTTGAATTTGATAAGGGCGTACCGATTGCTTTGGACGGCGAAAAACTTTCTGCCAAGGAAATAATTTATAAGCTGAATAAACTCGGCGGAGAGAACGGTATAGGTATTATAGATATTGTTGAAAACAGGCTTGTGGGTATGAAGTGCCGCGGAGTTTACGAAACGCCGGGCGGCGCTATACTTTACAAAGCGCACAGCGTTTTGGAGAGCGTGTGTCTCGATAAATATACTATGCACGAAAAGGAAAAACTTGCTATAACTTTCGGAGAGCTCGTATATAACGGACAATGGTTTACGCCTTTACGCGAAGCGCTTTCCGCATTTGTCGATAAAACGCAGGAAACAGTTACGGGGAAAGTCAGGCTTAAACTCTATAAAGGCAATATAATTAACGCAGGCGTTTGGAGCCCCTATTCTTTGTATAGTGAAGATATCGCGACATTCGGAGAAAGCGACTACAATCAAAAGGATGCCGAAGGGTTTATAAATCTTTTCGGACTTCCAATGAAAGTTCAGGCAATGATCGATAAAAAATAATTTTTATGCTGCCCCTTAAGGGGCGGTTTTTTTAAGGAGATATTATGAGTAAGCTTTGGGAAGGCAGAGATTCGGGAATAATAGACGAATTTGCCGAACAATTAAATTCTTCTATAGGGGTTGACAAGCGCCTTTATAAAGAAGACATAAGCGGCAGCGTCGCCCATGCGGAAATGTTGGCGAAACAAGGTATTATTTCCGAGGAAGATAAAAAAGTATTGGTAGGCGCACTTAATTCCGTGCTTTGCGATATAGAAAACGGAACGCTTCAAATTGACGAAACTTCAGAAGATATACATACTTTTATCGAAGGCGTTTTAACGGAGAGAGTAGGCGCGACAGGAAAAAAACTTCATACGGCGAGGAGCAGAAACGACCAGGTAGCACTCGACTTAAGGTTGTTCGTAAAAAAAGAAATTATCGAAATCATTGGACTTTTGAAAAATTTGGTCTTGGTTATAACCGATAAAGCTGAAGAGAGTAAAGAAGCCGTTTGCCCCGGTTACACTCATTTGCAGCGTGCACAACCCATCACGTTCGGTCAACATCTTTTAGCTTACGTTTTTATGTTTATAAGGGATATAGAAAGGCTTAAAGATGCGTATAAAAGAGTAGACGTTTCGCCGATAGGCTCTTGCGCTCTTGCCGGGACGACATACGATACGGACAGGTTTTTTGAAGCGGAAAAACTCGGTTTTTCTACCGTTTGTCTCAATAGTATAGACGGAGTCTCAGACAGGGACTTCTGTGTTGAATATATATCAGCGCTTGCGCTGGTGCAAACGCATCTTTCGCGGTTTGCGGAAGAGTTGGTGTTGTGGTCGTCTTGGGAGTTTAAGTTTGTGGAATTGTCGCCGAAATTTACAACGGGTTCTTCAATAATGCCGCAGAAGAAAAATCCCGACATAGCGGAACTGACTCGCGGAAAAACCGGTAGAGTATACGGAGATTTGGTTTCAATATTGACAATCCTTAAAGGGCTTCCTCTTGCTTATAATAAAGATATGCAAGAGGATAAAGAAGCGGTGTTTGACGCAGGAGATACGGTTAAACTTTGTTTAAAAGCGTTTATCCCAATGGTTGGCACTATGAAACCGTTAAAAGACAATATGAAAAAAGCGGCGCAGAAAGGTTTTATCAACGCAACGGATCTTGCCGACTATTTGGTTAAAAAAGGCGAGCCGTTCCGAAACGCTTATAAGATTTGTGGAGAAATCGTCGGCGATTGCATAAAGAGTGGAAAAATTTTAGAAATGCTGACTCTTTCCGAGTATAAAAAGTATAGCGATATGTTTGAAAACGATCTTTATCAGGCGATAGATTTAAATAATTGCGTAAATAAGCGCGCGTCTTTCGGCGGAACTGCGCCGTCTTCCGTTGAAAAACAAATTTTGTTTGTTAAAGAATATATTGCAAAGTTTGATATTTTATAAAAATATTCACATAATTATTCATTATATATAAAATTATTCAAAAAAATATGAAAATATTTCAAAAAAATACATTAAAATATTTGACAAAGCGGAATAAAGATAATAAAATGAGAATATAAAATAAATTCGCCCCAAGGCAAGGGCAAGAAAGGAGAAAAGAAAAATGAAAAAATTTATGGCAATTTTAATGACTGTGCTTTTGGGCGTAGCCGCAACATTGGGTCTTACCGCTTGTGG
>CAJOMM010000053.1 GCA_905235765.1 uncultured Clostridia bacterium | reverse complement strand
TAGATAATTATGGTAAAGGAGAAATGAAATATGAAAAAAATGGGTGTTTCAATCATTATTTTATTGGTTATATTATCTGTATCGGCGTTATTCGGGTGCTCGGATATGGATTCGATTCCCAAAGACGCGATAAAAATTACGAACAATGCGGAATTGATTCAAGCTATAAATAACCAACAAAAAGATCAGTACTGGGTATTAAGCGCCGGTACTTACGACATTGACCAAAGTCGCACTACCGTAAGCTACGGCGGAGAGTCCGGCTGGTATCTTCCGATCGTCGCCGACGGCATAACGATTCGTGGCGAAGGGGAAGTCGTATTGACTTCGACAGTGGAGAGTCCCAACGGAAATTGGTCAACTCAGAACTTTATAACCGTCATTGGCGATAACGTTACTATAAGGGATCTTACGGTGGTATGCAAAAAGGAAGTTAACAAATCTATCGAAATTTTAGGAGAGAATACTACCATTAAAAACGTAACTTTCAATGCGCCTCAAGGCATTAAATTCGCCGGCTCCATATATCTCAATCCGGCGCTCAAAGAGGGTAATACCGAAGGCGATATCGGAACGCTTACGCTCGACAACGTCAAACTGAACAGGGGCAGGATTACGGCTTCGGGCGCGAATAAAGGCAAGATCGTTTTCAATAACGTTAAGATAGACTGGACGGATATTGAAGAAGGTTACGCCGCGCTATATCCTATGTTTAATTTTAAGATAGACGGCAAAAATATCAAATATGAAGGAGCCGAAACGGTAGAAGTTAAATTGAGCGAAACCGAACTCGGCGAAAACTTCGAGGACGCAAAGTCGAAACTCGTCGACGGAGTCAAGATAGTAGCCTAAATACGCACGGTTTTAATTGCGACAAAAAAAAGACCTTTACCGGTCTTTTTTTTGTCGCAATAATATATTTTCTTTATGGATTTATCGTTATAGATAACGGACGCACAAACGCTTTATTTGTTTCCGTTTTTGAGATTTTTAAAATGCGGCGGCGTTCGCGTCTTCACGGCTTCCGAAAGTCGAAAAACGGAAATACCCTTCGCCTGAACTTCCAAAACCTTCGCCGGGAGTGCCCACGACTTGTATTTCTTTTAAAAGTAAGTCAAAAAACTCCCAGCTGTTAAGTCCGTTCGGACACTTAAGCCAAATATACGGCGCATTTTTTCCGCCTGTGTATTCTATATCGAATTCGTCTAAAACTTTCATTAAAATTTTAGCGTTTTCTTTATAATACGCTATATTTTCTTTAATCTCTTTCTGCCCTTCGTCTGTAAAAACTGCCGCTCCGCCTTTTTGAATAATGTACGAAACACCGTTTGTTTTGGTAGTGCGGTTTCTTATCCACATATCGTTAAAACGCATCCCGTTTCGTTCTAAAGTTTTCGGGATAACGGTATAGCCGAGCCTCGTTCCCGTAAATCCGGCGGTTTTGGACAGCGAGCAAATCTCTATCGCGCAAGTTTTTGCGCCGTCTATTTCAAAAATGCTGTGCGGAACGTTTTCGCTTTCGATAAACGCTTCGTAGGCTGCGTCAAATAAAATGACCGATTGGTGCGCGTTCGCAAAATCTACCCATTTTTTTAATTTTTCCTTGGTAAATACCGCACCCGTCGGGTTGTTCGGCGAACAGATATATATTATATCCGCGGCGTGGTTTTCGTCCGGATCGGGCGTGAAACCGTTGTTCATAGAAGAAGATAAAAGAATTATCTTTCTGCCGGCGATAACGTTTGCGTCAACGTAAGCAGGATATGCCGGTTCGATTATCAGCGCGGAATTTTCTTTATCGAAAAGATCCAATATGTCGCCGAGTTCGTCGCTTGCGCCGCTGGAAACGAAAACTTCATCGTCGTCTACCCGGACGCCGCGCTTACGGTAATATTCGGCTATCGTGGTTCTGAGAAAGGGCGCGCCGCATTCCGGCATATACCCGTGAAAAGTAGATTTTTCCGCTTGCTCGGATACCGCGTCGTTTAACGATTTGATAACGCTTTCGCAAAGGGGAAGCGATACGTCGCCGATACCTAAACGTAATATTTTTTCGTCCGGGTGTTCGGCAGAATATTTCTTGACTTTTTGCGCTATACGGAAAAAAAGATACGAGTCTTTTAAGCTCGCGTAATTCATGTTGGGTTTAGTCATAAGTCTCTCCTTCTGCGACGAATTCGGCGCTTCCCGTCATAACGACGTTTTCGTTCTGATACTTTATTTTTAATTCTCCGCCGTCGAGGCGAACGGTTGTAAATTCGTTTTCACGCGCAAAGCCTTTTTTGACTGCGGCGGAAACCGTGGCGCACGCGCCCGTTCCGCAAGCAAGCGTTATTCCGCTGCCGCGCTCCCACACGCGCATACGGATATATCCGTCTTTAATTTCCGCAAATTCCACGTTTACGCCGTCGGGGAACATCTCGTGCTTTTCCAGAATTTTACCGTAGATTTCTATCGGGAAATTCTCTACGTCTTTTAAGAAAATTACAATATGCGGATTGCCGACCGAAACGGGGGTAGCGGTAAATTCTTTATTTTGAGCCGTTATCACGATATCCTTTTCCACTATAACCTTGCCCATATCTACCGAAACGGTTTTGACTTCGCCGTAATACTGTGAAAGGGTAAGCGTTTTAATACCGGACAGCGTTTCTACGGTAAGCGTGGTTTTGTCAGTATATCCCTTGTCGTAAACGTATTTACCGACGCAACGGATGCCGTTGCCGCACATTTTGGCTTCGGAACCGTCGGCGTTAAAGATACGCATCTTAAAATCGGCTTTTTCCGACGGAGAAATGAATATAAGCCCGTCCGACCCCACTCCGAAATGCCGGTCGGAATATTTTATCGCAAGTTCCTTCACGTTTTCCGGCGCTTCGCCGTAGATATATAAGTAATCGTTGCCAAGCCCCTGCATTTTTGTAAATTTCATTGTTCTTTTTCCTTGTTTTGTAAAGACGCTTTTATAAATCCCTTGAAAAGCGGATGCGGACTATTCGGTCTGGATTTGAATTCGGGGTGGAATTGCACGCCTACGTAGAAAGGTCTTTCGCTTAGTTCAACCGTTTCCACAAGTCTTCCGTCAGGCGAAACGCCGCCTATGGTCAACCCCTTTTTCACGAATTCGTCTTTATAGTCGTTATTGAACTCGTATCTGTGGCGGTGGCGTTCGAAAATTTCCGTTTTTCCGTAACAGCGAGCCATCGTCGTCCCGCTTTTTATAACGCACGGAAATCTGCCTAACCGCAAAGTGCCGCCCTTATCTATTTCGTCGCTTTGTCCCGGCATAAAATCAATGACTTTATGCTTACAATTCTCGTCGAATTCGCCGGAATTGGCGTCTTTATATCCTAAAACGTTTCTCGCGTATTCTATAACCGCTATCTGCATGCCGAGACATATTCCGAAGAAAGGAATACCGTTTTCTCTTGCATATCTGACTGCGGCTATCATACCTTCTATACCCCTGCCGCCGAAACCGCCGGGCACTATTATTCCGTTCGCTTCTTTTAACGTCTCTTTTACGTTTTCTTCGGTAAGCGTTTCGGAGTCTACCCAATTTATCGATATTTTAGTTCCGTATTCGTATCCGGCGTGGCGCAGCGCTTCCGCAACGGATAAATATGCGTCGTGCAGTTTAACGTATTTGCCGACGAGCGCGATATTTACGGTTTTGGTTCTTGTTTTTATTCTTCTTACGAGATTTTCCCACTCGGCAAGGTCGGGGGCTTTGGTCGTTAATCCGAGTTGCCTGCAAACGACGGAAGAAAAATTCTGCTTTTCGAGCATAAGCGGTGCCTCGTAAAGGTTGGGGAGAGTTATGTTTTCTATTACGCAATCCGTCGGAACGTTGCAAAACAACGAAATTTTTTCAAAAATCTCTCTTTCAAGCGGTTCGTCCGCCCTTAAAACTATAACGTCGGGTTTTATTCCCATCCCTTGCAATTCTTTTACCGAGTGTTGCGTAGGTTTCGATTTATGTTCGTCCGAGCCTTTTATGAACGGAACGAGCGTAACGTGTATAAACAGACAGTTGTCTCTTCCGACTTCCAGCGAAATTTGTCTTGCCGCTTCTAAAAACGGTTGCGATTCTATATCGCCGATAGTGCCGCCTATTTCGGTTATAACTACGTCGGCGTCCGTATGATTGCCGACCGAATAAACGAATTCCTTTATCTCGTTGGTAATATGCGGAATCACCTGAACCGTATGCCCCAGATATTCGCCTTTGCGCTCTTTATTGAGCACGCTCCAATACACTTTGCCCGTCGTAAGGTTAGAATACTTGTTAAGGTCCTCGTCGATAAAACGTTCGTAATGACCTAAATCGAGATCTGTTTCCGCGCCGTCTTCGGTAACGTAGACTTCGCCGTGTTGGTAGGGGCTCATTGTTCCCGGATCGACGTTTATGTAAGGATCGAGTTTTTGAGCCGCGACTTTAAGCCCGCGCGATTTAAGCAGTCGTCCGAGGGACGCCGCCGTTATTCCTTTTCCGAGTCCCGAAACGACTCCGCCCGTTACAAAAATGTACTTTGCCATCAGTTTCCTCCTTTATTTTCCGCTGTCGCCGTAATTGGATAAGACTCTCGCCGAAGGATCGTTGACTTCGCAGCCTTTCCATGATTTATTAGGCATCCAGAAATCTTTTATCATTTCTCCCTGACCGGGGTAATATTTTTCGAAAATTTCACGATATAAAAGCGATTCTTTGGTGAACGGCGCCGCGTGAGTGTATTTTGTTCTTTTTCCCTCAAACTCTTCGTCCGAATACAGGCTTTCGGCATATTCTTTTAAGTAGTCCACCATGGAATGTCCTACCGCGTCCGACCGCCTTTTCTCTGTATAAAATGTCGTGCGGAAGATAACCGCCTTCGAACGCTTTTCTTAAAAGATATTTGCCTTTGTTGTAGGTGTTGATTTTTAATTTCGGATTTACCGAAAGGACGTATTTCACGAAGTCAAGGTCGCCGAAAGGAACTCTCGCTTCCAAAGAATTGACGGATATACACCTGTCCGCGCGAAGAACGTCGTACATATGAACTTATTCTTTTTTCGGACTCTTTCTGAAATTCCTCAGGCGACGGCGCAAAATCCGTATACTTATACCCGAAGAGTTCGTCGGAAATTTCACCCGTTAAAAGTACGCGGATATCGCTGTTTTCGTGTATCTTTTTACAAAGAAGATACATACCCATACTCGCGCGGATAGTGGTTATATCGAAAGTTCCGAGAATATATATTACTTCTTCCAAAGAAGAAAGAATTTCTTCTTTCGTCATATAAAATTCCGTGTGGTCGCTGCCTATGTAGTCCGCAACCTGCCGCGCGTACTTTAAGTCTATCGCGTCGTCTACCATGCCTATCGCAAAAGTCTTTATAGGCGTTTTATTTGCGCGCTGCGCAATGGCGCAAACGAGAGAAGAGTCCAGTCCGCCGGAAAGCAAAAATCCGACTTTGGCGTCCGAAACAAGCCGCTTTTTTACGCCTGCAATAAGTTTTTCGCGAATATTTTTGCAAACGGTTTCTATATCGTCGTCAGAGTACCGCTGTCTTTCGGCAATCGCATTATAACAATAGAATTTTCCGTCTTTATAGTAATGCCCCGTGGGGAAAGGAATTATCTTTTCCGTTATTCCGACGAGGTTTTTGGGTTCCGACGCAAAAACAATCGTTCCGTCTTTATCGTAACCGTAATATAACGGTCTTATGCCGATAGGGTCGCGCGCGGCGATATATTCGTCGGTTTTAGCGTCGTAAATAACGCAGGCGAATTCCGCGTCGAGCATAGAAAAAAGATCCGTGCCGTACTCTCTGTAAAGCGGTAAAAGTATTTCGCAATCGCTGTCGCTTTTGAAAACGTAGCCTTTTTTTATCAGTTGGTTTTTTAACTTCTGAAAACCGTATATTTCGCCGTTAATAACGGCAAAAGCGTCGTCAAATTCGAAAGGCTGCATGCCGTTTTCGTTTAGCCCCATTATCGCAAGGCGGTGAAAGCCGAGTATTCCGCTTCCTGCTTCGGCGACGCGAGTGTCGTCCGGTCCGCGGGATTTAGTCTTGGCAAAATGAACGATAAATTGTTTTCTGTCCGCCGCGCCGCAATACGCCATAATTCCACACATAATCAAATCCTTCTATTCTACGTCTTGAAGAGCGTCGTACCCTTCTTCGCCCGTTCTTACTTTTACCACGTTTTCCACATCGTAAACAAAAATCTTGCCGTCGCCGATATGCCCCGTGTAAAGGACGTTTTTTGCCGTTTCGATAACCGCCCTTACGGGAATTTTACTAACGACTATATCCATCTGAACTTTGGGGAGTAAGTTGGTTTCGACCGCAACGCCCCTGTAATATTCGGGCTTGCCCTTTTGCTGACCGTAACCCATAACATGCGACACCGTCATACCCGTTATTCCGAGTTTAGAAAGCGCTTCTTTTAAGGCGTACAAGCGTTCTTCCTTAAATATAATTTCGATTTTCGTAAATTTGGGTTGTCCTTTCGTAACAACACTGTCCACTTTTTTGACGGGTATCGCTTCCGCAGGCGGAGTATCTCCGCTAACAACCACCGTATCTTCGCTTATATAGTCCGCGTAAGCAACAGTTGACGGAGCAAAGTCCGCATAAGCCGAAGGAAGTCCGTGTTCAGTTTTATCAAGTCCTTTGATTTCTTCTTCGCGACTTACCCTTAACCCAACCGTCTTTTTGATGATAGTAAAGCATATAGTCATCATTATTACGGTATAAGTGGCGACAGAGATAAATCCTAAAAGTTGCACACCTATTTGCGTAAAATCACCCGTGTAGAAAAGTCCGTTTAAGTGCGCGGGCGCATCGGGATTTGCTAAAAGTCCGACGGCAATAGTTCCCCAAATACCGTTTGCCATATGAACGCCGACAGCGCCGACGGGATCGTCTATATGCAGTTTTAAGTCCAAAAATTCCACGACAAAAACCACTAAAAATCCTGAAACTATACCGACAACAGTTGCTCCAATAGCGTCCAAAGCGACGCAACCGGCGGTAATTCCGACCAAACCCGCAAGGCAAGCGTTTATACACATAGAAACGTCTGGTTTACCGTTCTTTACCCAAGTAAATACCATAGTTACGCAAGTAGCGACCGCCGGGGCAATAGTGGTGTTTAAAAATATAGTTGCAAGTTCGCTCGTCGTAGTTGCCGCCGCGCCGTTAAACCCGTACCAGCCGAACCAAAGTATAAACGCGCCGAGTGCGCCCAAAGGAATAGAGTGCCCTTGTATTGCGTTTACCTTAATTACCTTTCCGTTTTTGTCGTATTCGTACTTACCTATTCTGGGCCCTACCATAATCGCGCCTATAAGCGCGGTGATTCCGCCGACCATATGTATCGCGGTAGAACCAGCAAAATCGTGAAAACCTAAAGTGGCAAGCCAGCCGCCGCCCCAAATCCAATGCGCTTCTATAGGGTAGATAACGAGCGAGATTATACCCGAATAAATACAGTAGGACAAAAACTTCGTTCTTTCTGCCATAGAACCCGACACGATAGTCGCCGCCGTCGCGCAGAATACAAGGTTAAACACGAATATGGACGCTTCTGTAAAGCCTTCGCCCGTACCCGAAATAAACGCCGAAAACTTGGTGAATAAGTCGAGATTAGGCACGCCGACAAGACCGAAGAGCGTATCCTCGCCCATCATAAGCCCGAATCCAAGGAGCATAAATACTACCGTTCCGATACAAAAGTCCATTAAATTTTTCATTATGATGTTGCCTGCGTTTTTCGCTCTCGTGAAACCCGTTTCCACCATAGCGAACCCCGCTTGCATAAAAAATACGAGCGCCGCGCCTATTAAATACCAGAATTCGATAGTCATAAAATTTCTCCTTTGTTTCGGCGGTTATTTTACGCCAAAAAGCAAATCTCCGTAGGTCGGGAACGGCCAGTATTTTGAAGCGGTTAAAGTTTCCGCCGTATCCGCACCAGCCCTTAATTCCGCCATTAAAGGAAGCAGTTTGTCCCTTATTTCGTAACCTTCTTTAATAACGTTGCCTACAGTTTTTAACGAGGCAATTTCTTTATCCAATTCTTCGGTTTTCGTTAAAATCTCCGCACTTAAAGCCGAAAGTTTTTCCGCGGTTTTCTTTTCGTATTCAACGGAAATTCCGGAGAATACTTTCGTCTTGTTTTTAGCGGTTTTGGAAAGTTCGCCGACGTATTCTTCTATTGCCGGCAAAATCTGTTTTTTCGCGATATCCGACATGGTGTTCGCTTCGATAACGACCGTCTTGCAATAGTTGTCGAGCATAATCTCGCAACGCGATTTAAGTTCGGTTTCGGTAAACACGTTATGCGAAGTCAACATTTTTACGTTCTTTTCGTCGAGTAAATGCGGCATACAGTCGGGAGTCGTACGATAATTGCAAAGTCCTCTCTTTTTTGCTTCTTTTAACCATTTGTCGTCGTAACCGTTGCCGTTGAAAAGTATACGCTTATGATCTTTTATGGTTTTCTTTATCATATCGTGGAGGGCAGTTTCAAAATCTTTGGCTTTTTCGAGCCTGTCCGCATAAATTTTTAACGATTCCGCAACCGCGCTGTTTAGCATTATGTTTGCGCAGGAAATACTGTTTGACGAGCCGAGCATACGGAATTCGAACTTGTTGCCCGTAAACGCGAACGGAGAAGTCCTGTTTCTGTCCGTAGTGTCCCTTGCAAACTTGGGCAGAACGTCTACTCCGAGTTTTAAGGTCGTCTTTTCGGTTCCCTTGTAGGGAGTATCCGTTTCTATCGCCTCTAAAATCGCCGTGAGTTCGTCGCCAAGGAATATGGAAACGACTGCCGGCGGCGCTTCGTTAGCGCCGAGTCTGTGATCGTTGCCCGCAGTCGCAACGGAAATACGCAGTAAATCCTGATAGTCGTCGACGGCTTTTATGACGGCGCAAAGGAAAAGTAAAAATTGCGCGTTTTCGCTCGGCGTTTCACCGGGGGAAAGAAGGTTTACACCTGTATCGGTCGCCATAGACCAGTTGTTGTGTTTGCCGCTTCCGTTTACGCCGGCGAAAGGCTTTTCGTGCAATAAACAGCAAAGTCCGTGTTTTAACGCAACTTTCTGCATTATTTCCATAGTGAGTTGGTTATGGTCGGTCGCAACGTTCGTCGTAGAATATATCGGCGCAAGTTCGTGCTGGGCAGGGGCAACCTCGTTGTGTTCGGTTTTGGCGAGGATTCCGAGCTTCCAGAGTTCTTCGTTCAAGTCTGCCATGAAGGCGGCGACTCTCGGTTTTATAACCCCGAAATAATGGTCTTCCATTTCCTGTCCTTTCGGCGGTTTTGCCCCGAACAGAGTTCTGCCGGTGTAGACGAGGTCTTTACGCTTATCGAACATCTCTTTGTCGACCAAAAAGTATTCTTGTTCGGGACCTACCGAAGTGTTTACTCTTTTTACGTCTTTATTTCCGAAAAGTCTTAATATTCTTAACGCCTGTTTATTAAGCGCTTCCATAGAGCGTAAAAGAGGCGTTTTTTTGTCGAGCGCTTCTCCGCCGTAAGAACAAAACGCCGTAGGTATACAGAGACAATTATCCTTTATAAACGCGTAAGACGTAGGATCCCACATCGTATAGCCGCGCGCTTCAAACGTCGCCCTTATGCCGCCCGACGGAAAACTCGAAGCGTCGGGTTCGCCTTTTATCAATTCTTTGCCGGAAAATTCCATAATCACTCTGCCGTCAGGTGCAGGGGAAATAAAACTTTCGTGTTTTTCGGCGGTTATTCCCGTAAGCGGTTGAAACCAATGCGTAAAATGCGTCGCGCCGTTTTCTACCGCCCATTCTTTCATCGTTTCCGCAACGGCGTTGGCAACAGAAATATCGAGTTCTTTGCCTTCGTCGATTGTCTTTTTTAACGACTGATAAACTTTATCCGACAGTCTCGCCTTCATTATTCTGTCGTCAAAAACCATACTGCCGAAAATTTCCGTAACTTTTTCCATAATTTATCTCCTTAAAATTTACATAAAGAAAAGGCGCCCTTTAAGTTGAAACTTAAAAGAC
>CAJOMM010000052.1 GCA_905235765.1 uncultured Clostridia bacterium | reverse complement strand
GGATATTCGTTTACGACCTTTTCCGCCGTAAGGCTTTTCGTTTGATCCATACGCATATCGAGTTTTTCGTTTTCAGCCATATACGAAAACCCTCGGGAAACGTCGTCTAACTGAAAACTCGAAACGCCAAGATCCAATAAAATTCCGTCAAAAGCGGAAACACCAAAACTTTCCGCAACGCTTTTAAAGTTCTTGAAATTATCTTTAACAGGAAAAAATCTCCCGTCGAATTCTTTTAATCTTTCCTTTGCCCTTTTTATAGCGTAATCGTCGAGGTCTGTCGCTATAAGTTTCCCGTCCGGCGCGCTTCTTTTTAATATCTCAAAGGAATGTCCGCCGCCGCCTAACGTTCCGTCAAAATAAACTCCGCCGCTTTTAACGTTAAGATTCCCGATACACTCCGTAAGCATTACGGGAACGTGAACAAAATCAGACATTTGTTAAACTTTCCACAGCGTCCGCAAGTTCTTCAAAATTAACGTCGTTAAAGTAATCGTTCCAAACCTCTTCGCTCCAGATCTCCACGCAACTCGGCCCTTTGAATATAATGACGTTTTTCTCTATCTTGGCGTGTTTACGAAGATTGTCCGGCAATAGTATCCTGCCCTGCTTGTCCTCTTCGGCTTCCCAAAGATTATATAAAATATACCTCGCGGCTTTAAGTTGCTTTTCTCTGTAAGCGTTTACTTGTTTAAGGGTCTCCTTCACCTTTTCCGTTTGCTCTTTGGTATATACGTAAAGGCATCCGCCGGCGCCAACCGTTATGCTGTACCCTTCTCCTATCTCTTCGCGCAATTTAGCCGGTATTCTCATACGGTTTTTAGCGTCTAATTGATGAACGTAATTTTTACCGGCCATACTACACTCCTTTCATTGTAAGTACTTGAATTTTATCATATAATTTAACCACTGTCAACCACTTTTATAAAATTTTTTAATATTTTTTAATTATTTTTTTGGAAAGTTTTATCGGTTTTTGACCACCATATTAAAAATAATTTCGTTTTTTTTCGCACACTCACCTATGAAATCCACAGTAAAAATATTATGATTTGCAAGATTGCCCGAACGCGCTAAATAATTTTTCAGAGCAAAAACCGCAATTTCGTCTCCGCTTTGTATTGTTGCGGGGCAAAAGTGGTCGTAAAATTGATTTTTAATAAAATTATAGTGAGTGCACCCCAAAATAACGGCGTCCGGGGAAAATTTTTCTTCAGTACATATTCTGTATTCTTCCGACGAAAAAAGATGTTGTTTAAGATCCGTGTTATAGGGCGCTGCAGCGTTTGTTTCTATACTATGAGCAAGACGCTTTAAGGGTATTACTTTCAGATATTCGGAATTTTTATATCGTTCCGCCGTTTTAGGCGTACAAAAAAGCATAGTTTTTTTACGTTCCGCGACCGCCTTTTCCACGGGCGGAAACACTCCGAATACGGGAACGGGCAAAAGCGTTTTCGCATTTAAGAGAACGTTTACGCTTAAAGTATTGCAAGCGAACAATACCGCTTTAACCTCCCTGTCAAAAATCTTTCTCAAATTACTTACCGCAAGAATATTAAGTAAGGTATAAGATTTTTCTCCGTAAGGCGCGTTAAAATTATCCCCAAAATACAAAAACCTTTCCCGCGGCAATTCTTTTGTCAAAAGATTTAGCGTAGAAAGTCCCCCTATTCCGCTGTCCATCACCGCAATATACCCGTTATTCATAGTAAATTTTATGAGAAACGGCTAAAAAACGTTAAAAATTATACAAATAAGAAAAATGTTCTTAAAATGTAGTTGCATTTAAATTTTATTTGTGTTAAAATATAGTCCGTATCTAAACGAAAACCAAGGAGTGAACTTTTATGCCCAACATTAAATCGGCTAAAAAAAGAGTAATAGTAAACGCTAAAAAGACAGAACAAAACAAGAACATCCGTTCCGAAGTTAAAACGGAAATCAAAAAAATCAACGCTTTGATTAAAGACGGTAAAATTGAAGAAGCGCAGGCTCTTTTGCCCGAAGCTTTTAAACTTATAGATTCTGCGGCAAGCAAAAACATTTTGCATGCGAATAACGCCGCCAACAAAAAATCTAAACTCGCTAAAAAGTTAGACGCTGCGAAATCTTCCGCTCCCGCTACCCCCGTTGAAGAAGTTAAAACGGAAGAAGTTAAGGAAGAACCCACACCTTCTGAAACGATCGAAGAGGTTAAGGAAGAACCCGTAAAAAAACCCAGAAAACCGCGCGCTAAAAAAACTGCTGAACCCGTTGAAGCAAGCGAAACCGAAGTTAAAGAATAATTAAAAAATTTTATGCCCTCGAAAGAATTCTCTTTCGAGGGCATATTTTAAAGCCCCGACTTCAGTCGGGGCTTTAAATTTACAATTTACTTGATAAATTACTTTACCGTTGAACTCTGCCTGAAGCGTTGCCGTTCGCAAGAGTTTCAACTTCTTTTGCGGAAACCAGATTGTAGTCTCCTTCTATACTATGCTTTAAGCAGGATGCCGCTACGGCAAATTCTATCGTCTTTTGCGGCTCGTACCCGTTCGTGAGCGAATAAATAAGTCCGGCTCCGAACGAATCTCCGCCACCTACTCTGTCTACGATATGCATAGCGTATTTCTTGGAAAAATATGCGTTCTTCCCGGTATACAACATAGCCGACCAATTATTATCGTTCGCCGAAAGGCTTTCGCGCAACGTTATTGCAACACCCTTAAATCCGAATCTGTCGGTAAGTTTTTCCGCCACCGAGATATATCCTTCTCTGTTAAGCTTACCCGTATTGATATCCGTGTTATCCGCTTCTATTCCGAATACGTCCTTCGCGTCCTCTTCATTAGCGATACAATAGTCTACGTATTTGCAGACTTCTCCCATCACCTTTCCTGCCTTTTCTTTGCTCCAGAGTTTCTTTCTGAAGTTAAGGTCGCAAGATATGGTTATTCCCTTTGCTTTCGCCTTTTTGCACGCCTCTACGGTTATTGCGGCAACCTCGTCGGAAAGTGCAGGGGTAATTCCGGTAAAATGGAACCACTTCACACCGTCGAAAATTTTATCCCAGTCAAAATCTTCGCTTTTAGCGCTAGCTATAGCGGAATACGCTCTGTCATATATTACCTTTGAAGGTCTTTGGCTTGCGCCCTTTTCGCAATAGTATATGCCTACCCTGTCGCCACCGCGAGTTATTAAACTCGTATTTACGCCGTATTTTCTTAAACTGTTGACAGCCGCTTGACCTATTTCGTGTTCCGGAAGTTTTGTTACGAACGCAACGTCAACTCCGTAATTTGCTAAACTTACAGCGACGTTCGCTTCCGCACCGCCAAAAGTCGCTTCGTACTTTTCGCTTTGAACAAACCTTAAATAGTTTTCAGGCGCCAGCCTTAACATCAATTCTCCAAAAGTTACTACTTTCATATCTACTCCTTTTTTTGGCGATTAACCGCCGATTCTTTTTACTTAATTTGCAATTAAGTTTTGTTTTATAAAACGGAAAATATCAAAATCTACCGTCATGAATTTTCTATTTCTTTTATGGCTTTACAATTTGCGGCTATATCGCCTTTCATCATAAAACTGCCGCCTACCGCATAGACCTTTTCAAAATCCAAAAACTCTTTTAAGTTTGTAAGATCTACGCCGCCTGTAGGAATAAATTTTATCTGCGGAAACGGTGCCGCAAGCGCCTTTAACGCCTTAAGTCCGCCATAGACGTTTGCCGGGAAAAATTTTACAACCGTTATTCCGAGAGAAATTGCTTTCATAATCTCTGTCGGGGTTACGCAACCGGGAAAATACGGTATCCCTTTTTTTGCACAGTATACCGCCACTTCTTCGGATAGTCCGGGAGATACGATAAACTTTGCTCCGGCTTTTAACGCCCTTTCCGCCTGCGCTTTATTTATTACGGTTCCGGCGCCGATATTCATGTCCGGAAATTCTTTTACCGAAAGCGCTATCGCTTCTTCCGCACAATCGGTACGGAAACATATCTCGGCACAATTTATGCCGTTATCTTTAAGCGCCGTCAACACGCCGGTTCTTTCTTCTACGGTTTTCAAGGTTACTACAGGTATGATTTTATCCATAAATTAATTTTCCTTTCTGAATTTCTTATTCTCTAATTATTATAAATACTTTAACAACAAAAGTCAACAGTCGATTAAATTTTTTAAGATTTTAAAATAAAAATTTATCCGAGCGTTTATTCTTTTCTGATTAAAGCGAAACGCGTTGCAAAATTTCGAGATTTATGGTAAACTTTATTCAATTATGAACGATGAATTGTTTATGAAAAGAGCCGTTGAATTATCGGCGATTGCGGTTGCGCACGGCAACGAGCCGTTCGGCGCGGTTTTGGTTAAAGAAAATAAAATCGTTTTCGAAAGCGAAAACCGAATTTACTCGGAACACGACCCCACGTACCATGCCGAAATAGGACTTATTCAGGATTATTCAAAAAAAACGGGAATAACGGATTTGTCCGATTACACTTTATATTCGAGCTGCGAGCCTTGTTTTATGTGCAGCGGCGCCATTATCTATGCAAAAATCGGAAGATTGGTTTACGGCGCAAGCAATAAAGACTTGAACGGGATTTTGGGAAAGAGCGGCACGGACTGCTGTAAAATCGTTTTTGAAAACAAACCGCATGCGCCGAAAGTTACTTCCGGAGTTCTTAAAGACAAATGCGTCGAAATTCTAAAAGATTATTTTGAAAAAAAGCGCAGCTAATCGCTTAAAAACCGCCCCGCCGAAAGGCCGCCGAACGTAAGTCACTACGATGTCGCTTTGTTCAATCATCCACTTATTTCTGTATTCGATCGCGAAGCGGCGCGGGACGGTCTCGATCCCTTCCGGGAGAATCGTTGGGACTTGTTCGCAGACAGGTCTTTTTTCACCGGCAGATACGCAAGCACAATATCAAAGCGGATATCGTACGTTTTTTGCAGCTCTGTCAGAACGCCGTAAACCATGGCGTCGAAGTTTCCCTGATTCCCTACATAAAACCGTGTAACGCCCTATTTTTCAATC
>CAJOMM010000051.1 GCA_905235765.1 uncultured Clostridia bacterium | reverse complement strand
GCTTGGGAAATAAATGGTTTTCATGTTACAAAAAAAGCGAGTTGACTTACAACTCGCTTTACCTTTTAGTTTTGTTTAGCGTAAACGCTCACTTGTTTTTTGTCTCTGCCGAGTCTCTCGTATTTTACAACTCCGTCTATAAGTGCGAACAAGGTGTAATCTTTTCCGAGTCCGACGTTCTCACCGGCGTGAATCTCGGTACCGCGCTGACGAACTATTATGGATCCGGCGAGAACTTCCTGCCCGTCGGTTCTCTTTATTCCGAGTCTCTTCGCGTTACTGTCTCTGCCGTTCTTCGTGCTGCCGCCGCCTTTATGGTGTGCAAATAATCTGAATAATATCATACTTTGTACCTCCTGTTATTTCGCAGCGATTTCGTTAATCTTAACTGCTGTGAAAGGCTGTCTGTGTCCCTGTTTCTTCCTTTCGTTCTTTTTAGCCTTATATTTAAAGACTATAATCTTCTTGTCTTTACCCTGTTCTACGATCTCGCCGACCGCCTTATAAGCTTTCGCTTCTTCGGCAACTTTGACACCGTTTTCGTCGGAAACCATAACTACGTTCAATTCAACTTTATCGCCTACGTTGCCGACAAGTTTCTCGAACTTTATCACCGAACCGACTTCCGCCTTGTACTGCTTGGAACCGTTTTCAACGATTGCGTACATATTAACCTCCGTTCCGTTGCTCGCCGATTTGAATTTAGGGGCGGAATTTGCTCGCTTAAAAAACCCCTATCGAGCGGCACGATTGATATTCTACATTATTTTAACGCTTTTGTCAAACGTTTTTTTGATATTATCGACTTTTATCCGTATATTTTCAAACTTTTTAAGACAAACTTATTCTAAACGAGGTGTTATTTTATGAATTTCGACGATTACAATAAAAAAGCAATAAACGACGCTTATAAAAACGCGCATATCGCCATGCAAAGCATTTCCGATATTCTGCCGCAGGTCAAAGACGAAAAAATGAAAAAAGAACTAAACAAAGAGTTCAACGGCTATAAAAAAATCATTAAAAAAATCTCGACCTTTATGGCTCAACAAAAAGTTCAACCGGAGGACGTAAACGTCTTTAAAAAAATGATGCTTAAAGCCAGCGTCAAAACCAAAAGCATTTTTAACGACAGCCTTAACAATATAGCTGAAATGATGATAAAAGGCACCGTCTTAGGTATTACCGAACTTACCGCTATGGTAAACGAAAAAAATAACCTTTCGGAAGAAGTAAGCGCTCTCATCGAGGAACTTCTTGCATTAGAAGAAACTTACGAACAAGACCTCAAAAAATTTCTGTAAACGCTATAAACCTTATGAAAATATCCGGAAAACTCGATAAAGACCTTAATATCCTTAAATCCTTGATTTCCTCGGACGACGTTATTTTTACCGACGTAAAAGCCGGAGAAAAGAACGGCGTTCTTATTTTCGTGTCGGACATCGTGGATAAAGCGGTTATCGGGCAACTTATTATGAAACCTTTATCCAAACTGAAAGGCGAAGTTACCGAAAAAAACCTTTCGGGCAAATTTTTAAGCCCTGAAACGGAAACTTCATCTGACACCGATTATATTGCGGATAAAATCGTTTCCGGCTCCGCCGCCTTACTTATCGACGGCATAAATAAGGTTTTTATTTTCGGGCTTAAAAAATTCGATAAACGCGCCATCGCCGAACCTCCTACTTCCACCGTCATCAAAGGTCCGAGAGAAGGATTCGTGGAAAGCCTTCAAGTCAACGTCAGTCTTATCCGCAGAAAATTAAAAACCCCGAAACTGAAATTCAAATACATTAAAACCGGAAACTATTCGAATACGGATATCGCGCTTTGTTATATAGACGGAATAGCGGACAAAGGTATTCTTTCCGTGCTCGAAAAAAAAATAAAATCCATAAAAATAGACGCTGTACTGGATTCTTCTTACGTTTCCAAATTTTTGGGAGAACACAAGACTTCGCTATTTAAACAGGTGGGGAATACGGAAAAACCCGATATTCTCGCCGCAAAAATTCTCGAAGGACGAGTAGCCGTATTAGTGGACGGCTCGCCTATCGTTCTCACTCTCCCCTACCTTTTGGTAGAGGACTTCCAAAGTCCGAGCGATTATTACAGTTCCTCATACAACGCCACTTTGGCGAGAATTTTAAGGCTTGCGGCAGTTTTTATTTCCTTGTTTTTACCGGCGTTTTTCGTGGCGGCGGAACTGTTTCACCTTCAACTTATTCCTCTGTCTTTTCTTCTTACTATCGTAAACAGCATAAAGGGAATCCCTTTGTCGCCGAGTTACGAAATGTTCTTTACGCTTTTGATATTCGAAATACTTAACGAAGCAAGCGTTCGTATGCCGCGCTACGTAGGTATGGTCGTTTCCATTGTCGGCGGACTCGTCCTCGGCGAAACGGCTGTGAACGCCGGAATTATTTCCGCGCCCGCGCTTATGATCATCGCGCTATCAGGAATCTGCCTTTACACCGTTCCGGAACTCGAACAAACTTTTTCGGTAATACGACTGCTGTTTTTATTGATCGGCGGCTCCATAGGAATTTACGGCGTTCTTATCGCTTCGGCGGCGCTGTTTATTTATCTCGTCTCTTTCGAAACCTATAAAACGCCGCTTTTGGCGCCCTTTTCACCGCTTATCACAAAAGACCTGAAAGACGGAATATATAAGGGCTTTATGATAGAACAAAATTTGCGTCCGCTATCTCTCAAAAACGCCAACAAAAAGAGGATGTCCGGCGGAGGAGAAAACGGAGATGATTAAGGCGCTTAAAACCAGGCAGATCTGTCTGTTCGTTATAGTTTTCTTGCCGATTATGAAATTCTTTATGATGCCGAGCGTCCTCGCCGAGTGCGCGGACAGAGATTTATGGATTTCGGTAACGGTAAATTTTCTTATAGACGTTTCGACCGTCTCTTTCGCTCTGTTTTTATTAAAAGACGAAAATGCCGATTTTTTCGGGCTCATCGAAAAGCGGTTCGGTAAAACTGTCGGCAAAATCTTTATGGCGGCGTACGCCCTATATTTTTTATTGAAAACGCTTATGCCCGTCAACGAACAAAAAGATTACGTCGAATATACGCTTTATATTACGGATCCGCACCTGCTTACCTTTATGCCGGTTTTTGCCGTGATTTTTTACTTATCCCTTCAAAAATTGCGAGTATGGGGAAGGCTTTCGGACGGCATTTTTATCATTGCCTTATTCGGATACTCGTTACTTTTTGCCCTTTCCGTGCCGAATACAAATCCAGAAGAACTTTTGCCTATCGGCGCCTCGGGAATTGACGGCGTGTTAAAAGGCTCGATAAAAACGCAGAACTGGTTCGGGGACGGCGTTTACTTCCTCTTTTTTACGGGCGAATACGTAAAAAGTAAAAAAAGCGAACTTAAAATTTTGATTGCCTATCTCATTTCCTTTCTTATCACGCTTATATTCGTCGCAATATTCTACGGAACCTTCTCTTCCATCGCGTTCAGACAAAAATTCGCGCTGACGGAAATTTGTAAATATACAACGGTTATAGACAATATAGGAAGATTCGATTATTTCGCACTTTTCGAACTTTTATTCACCGCCATCTTTTCTATGGCTATACCTTTTTATTTCGCCATAAACCTTTTAACGAGGCTTTTTTCCGCGAATAAACCTACGCTCGTCGCCATTATAGTTTGTTCCGCCGCCGCAGCGTTCCATATATTTTTCGATCAATATTTCGTTACCGTGCAAAATTTAATCCTTAACGTTGCGAGTTGGTACTTTCTCGCTTTGGGAAGCGTTCTGCCTATTATAACGTGCTTTTTACTTAAAGGAGCTAAAAAAAATGAAGAGCAAATTGGTTAAGTTATTGATATTCGTGGTGGCAGGGGTTCTGATACTCTTTTTTTCTAACGACTTCGGACTTATCGACGTGGAAAAAACCGCTATAATAACAGCGGTAGCAATAGACCTCGACGGGGAAAATTATAAAGTTACCGCTCAGATTGCGGTACCGGAAGCGACGGACACGAAAACCGAAAACCAACGCGCGCAGATTTCCGGCGTAGGCGGAACGGTCGGCGCGGCAATAAAAAACGTAGGCGACACTTCGGGCTGGTACCCTCAACTCGCCTTCTGCAACCTTATAATTTTAGGGGAAAGCCTCTCTGATACCGACGTCATCTTTATTCTCGATTACTTTTCCAAAACGCTGCGAGTTCAGGATTCCGCGCTCACGGTGATGGCGGAAGGTAGCGCGTACGAACTTTTAAAACTATCCACCCCTCTCGACAACGTTTCTTCCTTTGCTCTGCAAAAAATCCTCTTGAAAAACTCCGGGCTTAACCGAGACATAGCGCATTGCGACGTCAAGACGTTTTGCGTTGACTACTACTCCGTCTCCGAATCTTCTTTTATGCCGTTAATAAAAGTCAAATCGCAAAAAGAGGAAAATTCCAAAAGCGACGGCTCTTCGGAAGGTCAGGGACAGCAGACTCAAAGCGGAGTTAAAGGCGAATATATATTCAACGCCAACTCCACCGTGTTATTTTATAAGGGTAAAAAGGTCGGATACCTTGACGAAAAACAAACGCTCGCTTTCAAAGTGTTGAAAAACGATTTCTCTTCCTCAACTTTCGAAGTTCAAAACGTCAGTTCACTATTCGAAAGAACGCATAACTATCTCCTTACCGTGATAAAATGCAAAGTCAAAAGCTACTTAAAAATAGAAAAACAAATTCCGCTGTTCTGCGTCGACGTTGATATGTACGTTAAAATAAGCGACGAAAACACTTCCGGCACCGACCTCGACTATATTAAAAACTTACCTCTCCCCGCTGCCGTAAAAGAAAAGGCGGAACTCGATATGTGCGAAAATATAGAATCGCTTATAAATGCCGAAAAAGTTACCGGCTGCGATTTTCTGGGCATAAAAAAAGAACTTTTCCGCCGCCACTACGACCAATACAGCGCTTTTAAGGACAGCGTAATAAGTTCTTTCGAATATCAAATAAACGTTAACGTACACGGTAAAAGTTAAGAGAACATCTCCGAAACGAAGGACTCCGCGTCCGCACCTCTTATATATTCGCCAATATCTTTAAGGGCGTTTTTAACGGCTTCGACGGTAAAATCAACGCCGTCAAGCGATTTTTCAAGACCTTTCACGTCTTTAACGGAAAAGAAATCGCCTTTTATTTCCGGATTGACTATTTTACCATTATAAGTGTCGAAATAAAGGCTTACTATTCCGTATGA
>CAJOMM010000050.1 GCA_905235765.1 uncultured Clostridia bacterium | reverse complement strand
TAAGGATTGGGGACAAGTCTTTTTTAAGATTTTAACTCCGATTGCGTTGATTGCTTTTTTATTCTTTTTTGTTCTTTCGATAAAATCAGGACGCAAATGGTGTATTTATTCTTTAGCGCTTATTATTTCGGGGACCATCGGTAATTATATAGACAGGCTTTTTAACAGTAAGGTTATAGATTTTATCGGATTTCAATTCGGAAGTTATCCTTTCCCGATTTTTAATTTTGCAGATATTTATCTTACCGTTGGCGTGATAATGCTTATCGTTTATTTTTTGTTTTTGGACGATAACGCTATTTTTTCGAAAAAGAAAGGCGATAAGGAAGATATAAAAGATGAAAACACTTAATTTAAAGTTTGACTCGCCTTTAAGCGTCAGATTAGACGTTTTTTTAAGCGAAAAAAGCGAATTAACGCGTTCTCATATTAAAAACTTGTGCGAATCGGGCGCCGTTTTCGTAAACGGGAAAATTTCAAAGGCAAATAAACTTCTTAAATTCGGAGACGATATTGTCTTAAATATTCCGGACGATAAAAAATGCGATTTATCTCCGAAAAATATTCCGATAGATATCGTATATCAGGACGGCGATTTAGCGGTTATAAATAAACCGCAGGGATTGACGGTTCATGCGGGTAACGGAACAAACGGCGATACTCTCGTAAACGCTTTACTTTTTCATTTAGATAATTTGTCCGGTATAAACGGAGTAATAAGGCCGGGTATAGTTCATCGTATAGATAAAAACACTTCCGGACTTTTAGTGGTTGCAAAAAACGATAAGGCGCACGTTTCTCTTGCGGAGCAAATTCAAAAAAAGGTTTGCAAAAGAACTTATTTGGCGTTATTAGAGGGAAATTTAAAGTCCGACGAAGGGGAAATCGATACTTTTATCGGCAGGGACGATAAAGATCGAGTAAAAATGGCGGTAAAAAGCAGTGGAAGAAGAGCCGTAACAAATTATAGGGTCTTAGAAAGATTTACGGCATACACGCTTTGCGAATTTACTTTGCAAACAGGAAGAACTCATCAGATAAGGGTTCATTGTAAATATTTGGGACATCCTATTGTCGGAGACCCGGAATACGGCTATAAAAATTCAAAATTTAAATTAAAAGGACAACTCCTTCATGCGGCAAAATTAGAATTTTTTCACCCGTCCACAGGTGAAAAAATGGTATTTACTGCGCCATTACCGGATTATTTTGAAGAAATATTGATTAAATTAAGAAATTTACAGGTGAGAAATTGAATAAACCTTTGGTTGCAATTGTCGGAAAACCTAACGTAGGGAAATCTACGTTTTTCAATAAGGTTGTAGGCAAAAAAATATCTATAGTAGATGATTTTCCCGGCGTAACACGCGATCGGCTTTATGCCGATGCAGAGTGGTGCGGCAAGTTTTTTACTTTGGTCGACACCGGCGGTTTGGAATTAAAATCTACGGATCAAATGTGGAAACATATTCAGAAACAGGCCGAGATCGCAATTGAAACCGCGCAAGTTATTATTTTATTTACCGACGGTAAAACCGGACTTACGGCTTCTGATGAAGAAGTTGCTGAAAAATTGCGCAAATCCGGGAAACCGGTTATCGTTGCCGTAAATAAACTTGAAAACTATGATCCGCAAAAATTATATGAATTTTATAACCTCGGATTAGGCGAGCCTTTTGGTATATCTGCCGAACACGGCGTAGGGATTGGCGATCTTCTCGACGAAGTTGTTTCGTATTTTGATAAAATAAATTTTGAAGAAGATGCCGATAGGGTAAAAATTGCGATAGTCGGAAAGCCTAACGCTGGCAAATCAAGTTTATGTAATAAATTATTGGGAATTGATAGGACGATTGTGTCTGACATTGCAGGAACCACGCGTGACGCGATTGACTCAGACTTTGAACTTGACGGAATAAAATATACGCTTATCGACACTGCCGGAATAAGGAAAAAGCATAACGTAACGGAAGATCTTGAATATTACAGCGTTTTAAGAGCGTTAGGCGCAATAAGAAGAGCCGACGTTTGCGTATATATGATTGATTCCGTTGAAGGTATAACAGAGCAGGACGTTAAGATTCTTGGTTATATTCATGAACAGAAAAAACCTTCTATCGTCGCCATGAATAAGTGGGATGTGGTCGAAAAAGATTCTTTTACCGTAAACAAGTTTAACGACGACCTGAAAGAAGAGCTTAAGTTTATGGATTATTTTATTCCGATATACGTTTCGGCAAAAACAGGGCTGAGAACGGAAAAAATCCTTTCATTATGTAATAAAGCATTAGAAAACGCTAAAAGGCATATTCCGACGGGGCAACTCAACGATCTGATTTTCGATTGCGTAAGAGCCAACGAACCGCCGTCTTTTAACGGTAAGCGGTTGCGTATTAACTACGTTACCCAAGTAGGCGAACTTCCTCCTACGTTTGCAATTTTCGTTAACGATGAAAACCTCATGCATTTTTCTTACAAGAGATATATCGAAAACAGTTTGAGAAAAGCGTATGATTTTTCCGGTACGCCTATAAATATCGTAATAAGGGAGAAGGAGGAGTATGATTAGTTTTTTGCTCGTTTTAACTTCCGTTTGCGGATACTTGATAGGAAGTATAAACTGGGCCTTGATAATTTCTATAATGAAAAAATCCGATATAAGAAAAATGGGCAGCGGAAACCCCGGCACCTTGAATATGGGGCGTAACTTAGGGTTAAAATTCGGGCTTCTTACTTTTGCATTGGATATTTTAAAAGGCGCGGTACCTACTTTAATCGTTTTCTTTATATTCAGAGGCAAAACGTTTAACGGTTCAATTTTTCTTATTTCCGATTTTGCGATATATCTATGTGGATTTAGCGTGGTCTTAGGTCATATATTTCCGATTTATTACCATTTTAAGGGCGGTAAAGGTATAGCGTCAACGATAGGGGTGTTTTTAATAGCGGAATCCGTTCACGGTATAGGCTGGGCTTCGGTCGTTATTATGGCGTTAGTCGCCGCTACGGTTTTTATTTATCTAACCGAATTTGGCGCGATGGGATCTTTTATCGCAATAACGCCGCCTGCAATAAGCGGGAGTATACGTTTGTTTTTGGAATATGGGTTTGAAAGCGCGGACAAAACAGCCGTTGCGTTTCACGTTGTTACAAATATGCTGATTTTAGCTATATGTTTTTTAACGTGGCATGCACACAGAAAGAATATAGAAAGAATGCTTGCCGGCGACGAACATCCTACGTCCTTAAAGGGGATGATTATTAAAGCAAAGGCAAAAAAACTTCAGGAGAAAAAAGAAAGAGAAAACAAATCCGATTGAGTTTTGATTTTATTTTCATAAAAACAATCCACCTCTCATATATTATTCGTGAAATATATGGGAGGTTTTTTATGGAAAATTACGATATTTATACGGAAATTTCCAAACGTACGGGAGGGGAAATTTTTATAGGTGTGGTAGGTCCTGTCAGAACGGGCAAGTCCACGTTTATAACAAAATTTGTGGAAAATTTTGTACTTCCGAATATAGGAAATAAACTTCAAAAACAAATTACAACTGACGAGATGCCGCAGTCTGCCGACGGAAAGACAATAATGACTACGCAGCCGAAATTTATTCCGGCAAGCGGAGTAAGGGTGCAATTTAAAAATAAAACTTCGGCAAATGTCCGCCTTATTGATTGCGTAGGATATATGGTGGACGGCGCGCTCGGGAGTGAGGATAACGGTGTAAAACGTCTGGTAAAAACGCCCTGGAGCAACGACGAGATTCCGTTTGAAAAAGCTGCTGAAATCGGAACGGAAAAGGTTATAGAGGAATATTCTACTATCGGTATAGTCGTAACGACAGACGGGAGTTTCGGCGAAATACCGAGGAGTAATTACGTTCAGGCAGAAGAAAAAGTTGTAAAAAAATTAAAAGCGCAAAATAAACCGTTCATAATCGTTTTAAATAGCAGCAATCCTAACAGTGAACAGGCTTTGGATTTGAAAAACAAGCTTGAAATGAAATACGAAGTTTCCGTTATATGTATGGACGTTTCTAATATGAGCGCAAACGACGTTAGTTTCGTAATGGAAAAAGTTCTTTTGGAATTTCCGATGTGTTCTTTTAACGTAAACATGCCTAAATGGATGCAAGCGCTGCCTGCCGAAAATAAATTAATAAGCAGATTTTTGGAAGACGTAAAAAAGTCGTCCGAAGGAATAATAAAAATGAAAGATTTTTCGGCAATTTCCGAATTGTACGAAAATGACGAAGAATACGACCCTATAGAATTAAATGAATTGGATTTGGGAAAAGGCATAGGTAGATATTCGGTAAAAGTCAAAGAAGGCGTTTATTATAAAGTTTTATCGGAGGAAAGCGGAGAATCTATCAGCGACGATTACGAACTATTGAGTTACATAAAAGGTTTTTCCGAAAATAAACGGAAATTTGCTAAAATTAAAGACGCTTTATCGGAAGCCGAAGAAAACGGATACGGCGTTGTTCTTCCGACAATTGACGAAATGAATCTCGAAGAACCTGTTTTAGTAAAGCAGGGCGGTAAATTCGGCGTTAAATTAAAAGCGTCCGCTCCTAGCCTTCACATAATGAAAATAGACGTTTCTACCGAAGTTTCTCCAATAGTGGGTACTGAAAAACAGGGTGAGGATCTCATCAATTTTATAATGAATAAGTTTCAGGATAATCCGGCGGGAATCTGGGAAACGAATATGTTTGGCAAATCATTACACGACCTTGTAAACGAAGGGCTTGCCGGAAAGGTAAATTCTATGCCTAAAGACGCGCAAAATAAGATGCGAAAAACCGTAACGAGGATAGTAAACGAGAATAAGGGCGGAGTTCTTTGTATTTTATTATAAAAAGGCTTGACAGTCCGAAAAAAAAGTGCTAACCTAATATTAGTGATTGCTAATATTGGGTGGAAAATGGAAAATTGCTATACTCATAAACATGAGATAATAAAAGAAAAATTGAATAATTCTTCCGACTATAAAACCGCCGTAGAAGATATGAGCAATATGTTCTCCTTGCTGGGAGAAGAGACGCGCATGAAAATACTTCTTGCGCTTATGGAAGGTGAACTTTGCGTTTATCATATCTGCGAAATTACCGGCGGAAAACAGTCGGCGATTTCTCAACATTTAAGAAAACTTAAAGATAACCATATAATAAAATCCAGAAAAGAAGCCAATCAGGTTTTGTACTCTATAAACGATGAACATATTGTTAAAATCATCGATATGGCTTTGGAACACAGAAATTGTAGAGATTAAAATTAAAGGGCATAGATTGCCTTTTAATTTTGCAAATAATATTAGTATATAATAATATAATCAAGAGGTGTATAATGGCTAAATGTTGTTGTGA
>CAJOMM010000049.1 GCA_905235765.1 uncultured Clostridia bacterium | reverse complement strand
GGAAATTTCCGACCGCGTTTCTATTCTCCGCAAGGGCGAATATATAGGCACGGTAAACACTAAAGAGACGAATCAATCGGAACTTACCGAAATGATGGTCGGAAAGAAGGTAAAACTGAAGATAGAACGCCCGAAGACTGAGTTTGACAAGCCTTTACTCGAAATAAGGGATCTTACTATCGATTCGGACGCCGGCAGTCGCGCCATTGAAAACGTAAGTTTTTATATCCGCGGCGGTGAGATTTTGGGCGTTGCGGGAATCGCCGGTTGCGGACAGAAGGAACTTTGCGAAGCTATAGCCGGCCTTCGCCCCATTAAAAACGGTCTTATAATGCATAAAGGCGAAAATATAATAGGACTTCCGCCAAAGGCTATAATAGAAAAAGGCGTTTCTATGAGTTTTATCCCCGAAGACCGTTTGGGTATGGGGCTTGCGCCGTCGTTTTCCATCACGGACAATATGATGCTTAAAACTTACGCGGACGGCAAAGGTGTCTTTGTTGACAGAAAGTCCGCAAGGGCAAGGGCAAACGCGTTGATAGAAAAGTTGGAAATAGTAACGCCGTCGTCCGAGACGCCCGTAAGAATGCTGTCCGGCGGAAACGTTCAGAAGGTACTTGTCGGCAGAGAGATAGAAGCGGGGCCGAACGTTATCATAACGGCTTATCCCGTAAGGGGACTCGATATAAACTCTTCTTACGTTATCTACGATATTTTGAACGAACAGAAACAGAAAGGTACGGGAATATTGTTTATAGGCGAAGATCTTGACGTTATGCTCGCCCTTTGCGATAAAATAATGGTTTTATGTCACGGCAAAAATATGGGTATCGTTCACGCGGATAAGACCACGAAGGAACAATTGGGACTTATGATGACCGGTTCTTTGGATCTTAAGAACTTCGGTATCGCGAAAGACAGTAATCTTACCGAAGAAGAGTGGAAGAAGGAAATGGAGGAAGAAAATAATGGAGACAACTAAAACCGTAAAAGAACCTTTGTTCCATTTGATAAAGCGCAACACGCAATCGGCTTGGAGATCGGTTATGGTCAGAGCGATAGCGATATTTTCCGGACTTTTGGTGGGACTTATTTTCGCTTGGGCTTATACCGGTACTAATCCCGTTCTGCTTTTGGGATATATGTTCGACGGGGTGTTCGGCAACGAAATAAGAATTTGGAGCTCATTGCAGGATTTTGCATTGCTGTTGTTGGTCTCCGTAGCGGTGGTTCCGGCTTTCAAAATGAAATTCTGGAATATCGGCGCAGACGGACAAACGCTTATGGGGTGTCTTGCCAGCGCGATGGTAATTTATTATTTTCACGACAGTATTTCGAATTTCGTTTTGATCTTGTTTATGTTAGTCGCAAGCGTGTCGTTCGGCATTATATGGGCGGTGATTCCTGCGATTTTCAAAGCGAAATGGAACACGAACGAAACGTTGTTTACGTTAATGATGAATTATATCGCCACGCAGATCGTATCTTTCGTGTTATTATGTTGGTTTCCGAGCGGGCAAAACGATTTCCCGAAATTTTACAGAAAATACGGTAATTTTCCGCAGTTGTACAACAATTACGTCTTTATAATTCTGTTTGCGGTAATTTTGACCGTGCTTATGTATTTTTATCTTAAAAGCACTAAACACGGTTTCGAAGTGGCGCTTGTCGGCGAAAGCGAAAACTCGGCTAAATACGTCGGTATAAACGTTAAAAAAGTAATAATAAGAACGCTTATTTTATCGGGCGCTATATGCGGGTTTACCGGTTTTTTGCTCGTTTCGGCAAAAGACCACTCTATAACTTCTACCATGGTGGGCGGAAGGGGTTTTACCGCAATAATAGTCGTGTGGCTCGCGAAATTCAATCCGATGTATATGGCATTAACGTCTTTTATGGTCGTTTTTTTGGATAAAGGGACTTCGCAGATATTGTCCGCAACGCAAGTTACTAACAAAGCGTTGCCGAATATTATCACCGCCATCGTTTTCTTCTTTATAATCGGTTGCGAATTTTTCATAGTGTATATGGTCAAATTCCGTAAGAAGAAAAGCAAGTCGGACGACTTTATGTCGGGGAGCGGTCGTTTGACCGAAGAAACACAAAAGGAGAAAGAGTAGTATGATATCTTTCCTTACGCAATCGATAAGGATGAGTTCGGCGTTTTTGTTCGGCTCTACCGGCGAGATAATTACGGAGAAATCCGGTCATTTGAATCTCGGTATACCCGGCGTTATGTGTATGGGCGCTATCGGCGGAGCGACGGGTGCATCGATTTATATTTCTACGTTATCCGATATTTCGCAGATAAGTCCTTTTCTCGCAATATTATTACCGCTTTTATGTAGTTTGCTGTTTTCCGCGTTTATGGGTGTTCTTTACAGTTTTCTGACAGTTTCTTTAAGGGCAAATCAAAATATAACGGGCTTGGCGCTCACAACGTTCGGTTCCGGATTCGCTACCTTTCTGAATACCATAATAAACAAAAACGGTTTTAACGAAGTAAGCGAGATCTATCTGCATCTTTTCGGGTTTTACGATAAACTCGGTTGGTTCGGCGAATTGTTTTTTTCTTACGGAATTATGGTATATCTCGCCATAGCCGTGGCAATATGTACTTCGGTGATACTCAACAAAACCAAAACGGGACTTAAATTGCGCGCCGTTGGGGAAAATCCCGCAACTGCAGACGCGGTAGGAATAAACGTGTCCCGCACCAGATATCTTTCCACAGTAATAGGAAGCGCCATCGCGGGACTCGGCGGGTTGTTTTATTTGTTCGATATGCAAAACGGCAGTTGGCCGTATACGGGCCCCATAGAAAGTTTAGGCTGGCTTTCCATAGCCATAGTGATTTTCAGCGTGTGGAAACCGAGCATAAGCATTTTCAGTTCTATAGTATTCGGCGTTCTGTACAGATTACCTAATTTTATGTCGTCAGCGGCTCTTAACGTAAAGGCATTGTTAGGCGCTTTGCCGTATCTTATAACCATAATAGTGCTTATTTTCACCAGCATTTCCGGGAGCAAAAACGTTCAGCCGCCGGCGTCGCTCGGGCTTAACTATTTCAGAGAAGACAGGTAAATACGTTCTAAATTTTTCACCCCCGTCTGCGAACAATCTCCGCAGACGGGGTTTTTGTTGCCAAAATTTATTTTACAAACCAAAATAAAAATGTTAAATGTGGAGACTTTTATGTATAAAATTCTGACGAAAAAAATCCTTAACCCCACGGTTACCCAAATGGAAATAGAAGCGCCGCTCGTCGCTAACAAAGCGCTTCCAGGACAGTTTATTATTTTAAGGGTGGACGAGGAAGGCGAAAGAATCCCCCTTACCGTCGCCGGCGTAGATAAATCTCGCGGCGCCGTTAAAATTATTTTTCAGATAGTCGGCGCCACGACCGAACTTTTAGGAAGAAAAAATCAAGGAGAATTTATCTCCGACTTCGTTGGTCCGTTAGGAAGACCTACCGAGACCGCCGGCGTTAAAAAAGTGTGTATAATCGGCGGCGGCGTTGGTTGCGCTATCGCGATGCCGGTCGCACAAGAGTTTCACCGCCTCGGCGCCGAGGTCGTTTCTATTATAGGTTTCAGAAACAAGGATCTCGTTATTTTGGAAGACGAGTTTGCGGCTTGTTCCGACAGACTTTTCGTGTATACGGACGACGGTAGTTATAAAAATGCCGGTAACGTTACGGTTCCGCTTAAAGACATGCTTGAAAAAGGCGAAAAATTCGACCTTATAATAACCATAGGTCCCCTTATTATGATGAAATTCGTTACGCTTACCGCAAAAGAATTCGGTGTTCCGGTAACCGTTTCGATGAATCCCATTATGATAGACGGTACGGGTATGTGCGGCGGATGTCGGCTTACCCTAAACAAGGACGGCAAAAAAGAAACCAAATTCGCGTGTGTAGACGGGCCCGATTTCAATGGCTACGAAGTGGATTTCGACGAGGCGATGTCTCGCGGCAGAATGTACGCGGAGTTTGAAAGAAAAGCGCACGAAAAAACGTGCAGACTTATTAACGGAGGAAAATAATTGTGACGATTGAACCTAAAAAACACGAAATGCCTACTCAAGATCCTTTGGTTCGCGCAAAAAATTTCAACGAAGTGGCTTTGGGGTATTCCGCCGAGGTTGCGGTCGAAGAAGCCAAGCGTTGTCTCAACTGTAAAAACCGCCCCTGCGTTTTGGGGTGTCCGGTAAACGTCAATATTCCGGACTTTATTTCTCTCGTGAAAAACGGCGACTTTGAAGGCGCTTATAAAAAAATAGCGGAAACGTCTTCGCTGCCTGCTATCTGCGGCAGAGTTTGTCCGCAGGAGACTCAATGCGAAAGCCGCTGTACGCTCGGTATCAAATTTCAGCCGGTAGGTATCGGCAGATTGGAACGTTTCGTTGCGGATTATCACAACGAACATTCTTGCGAAAAACCCGAAATTTCACAAAAGAACGGTATAAAGGTCGCGGTTGTCGGCTCTGGTCCGTCAGGACTTACCTGCGCCGGCGATCTTGTCCGCCTCGGGTATTCCGTAACCGTGTTCGAAGCTTTGCATAAAGAGGGCGGCGTTCTGGTCTACGGGATTCCGGAATTCAGGCTTCCCAAAAGCATAGTCAAAAAAGAGGTGGATTCGCTGAAAGAACTCGGCGTTGAATTTATCAATAACGTCGTAATAGGCAAGACGCTTACGGTAGACGAACTTTTCGACATGGGTTACAAGGCGGTGTTTATAGGTTCGGGCGCAGGGCTGCCTAAATTTTTGAATATTAAGGGAGAATCGCTTAAGGGCGTTTATTCCGCAAACGAGTTTTTAACTCGCAGCAACCTTATGAAAGCCTATCTTGAAACTTCGCAGACCCCGATAATGACGGGAAAATCCGTTGCCGTGGTCGGCGGCGGAAACGTCGCTATGGACGCGGCGAGAACGGCTTTGCGTTTAGGTGCGGAAAACGTTTATATAGTTTACCGCCGTTCTATGACGGAGATCCCTGCGAGACGCGAAGAAGTCGAACACGCCGAAGAAGAGGGCGTAGTATTTAAATTGCTTTGTAATCCCTTAGAAATCGTGGGGTATTTAAATGAAAACGACCCGAGAGACCCTAAAAACGGGTTCGTTACCGGTATAAAATGTAACAAAATGGAACTCGGCGAGCCGGACGAAAAAGGTCGGCGCCGTCCCGTTCCCATTGAAAATTCCGAATTTATGGTAGACGTCGATTCCGTTATAATGGCGATAGGAACTTCTCCTAATCCGCTCATAAAAAACACGACGGAAGGACTTTCCGTCAACGATCACGGCGGTATAATAGTAGACGAAAAAGGACTTACTTCCAAAGTCGGGGTTTACGCCGGCGGAGACGCGGTAACCGGGGCTGCAACGGTAATTTCCGCCATGGGGGCAGGGAAGATTGCCGCAAAAGCGATAGATGAATTTTTAAGGGATAACAAATGAATTTCCGAACAGAAAAAGATTCGATGGGCGAAATAAAAGTGCCTGAAGATAAATTGTGGGGCGCGCAAACGCAGAGAAGTTTTCAAAACTTTAAAATAGGCAAAGAAACCATGCCTGAAGAAGTGATTAAGGCTATAGCGATCGTCAAAAAGGCGGCGGCGCTTGCAAACTGTTCTTTGGGTAAACTTTCCGAAGAAAAGTGCGGTTATATAGTCGAAGGCGCGGACGAGATATTGAAAGGCAATTTGTACGGGAATTTTCCGCTCGTAGTATGGCAGACGGGGTCCGGCACACAGACCAATATGAACGTGAACGAGGTTATAGCGAACTTTAAAAACTTAAAGTCGGGCAAAAAACTCCTTCACCCCAACGACGACGTCAATATGTCGCAAAGCAGTAACGACGTTTTCCCGACGGCTATGCATATTGCGGCGGTTCTTTCGATAGAGGATAAACTAATTCCTGCCGTCGAAAGGTTGGCGGAAGTTTTAGACGGGCTTGAAAAAGAAAACCGCGGAATAGTAAAGGTTGCAAGAACGCACGTTCAGGACGCCGTGCCTATTTCTTTTGCGCAGGAAATAAGCGGCTTTAAATATCTCGTTAAAGAAGCGGCGGACGAAATCAGACTTTCACTCGTTAAACTTTATCCTTTGGCTCTCGGCGGAACCGCCGTCGGCACGGGGCTTAACGCGCCCGACGGATTTTCAGAAGCGGCGGTAAAAAATATAGCCGAAATTACGGGGAAGCCGTTTATACCGGAAGAAAATAAATTTCACGCGCTTTCCGCAAAAGACGGAATATTATTTGCGCACGGCGCCCTAAAAACTTTGGCGGTCAATCTTTTTAAGATAGCGACCGACGTAAAATGGCTGGCGTCGGGGCCGCGCTGCGGACTCGGGGAGATAGAAATACCGTTCAACGAGCCGGGGTCTTCAATTATGCCGGGCAAAGTAAATCCGACTCAATGCGAAGCGGTTTCAATGGTGGCGATACAGGTTATGGGTAACGACGCCGCCGTAACGTACGCAGCGTCGCAGGGAAATTTTCAATTAAACGCGTTTATGCCCGTAATCATTTATAACTTTTTGCAGTCGGTAAATCTTTTGACGGACGTTACGGTTTCCTTTACCGAAAATTGCGTTAAAGGAATAAAGCCGAACAGAATCAAGATGAAGGAAAACCTTAGTCGTTCGCTTATGACGGTTACCGGACTATCTACCATAATAGGCTATGACGCGAGCGCGAAAGTAGCCAAAAAAGCGCACGCGGAAAATTTGTCGTTAAAAGAGGCGTGTTTAAGCCTTGGATTTTTAGACGAAAAAGAATTTGACGCCCTTTTCAGACCCGAAGATATGGCGAAGGAAAAATAAAACGAACGTAAACAAAAATTGCGAGGCGATTCCGCCTCGCAATTTTTATTTTTTTGTACTATCTTTCGACGTTTTTTGCATATTGTTAAGTATGGTATTATCATTTAGCGATCTCAAAAAACGAGAAGTTATAAACATAGTGGACGGCATGTCTTTCGGAAAACCCATAGATATACGGATAGAATTTCCGAGAGGGATTATGAAAGGTATAGCCGTAAGGGGGGCGAAAGGCAAAGGGATTTTCGGTATTTTTTGCCACTCGCAAATTTTTATCGAGGACAGAAATATCGTAAAAATAGGCGGAGACGTGATACTCGTAAATACGGGCGGAAGAAGAGGGTGTCCGCCGAATAACGGGTGCGGCTGTAACAAACCGCCAAAAAGCTTGCCGTGTCCGCCGCCAAAAAATATGGTGGACGATATCGGCTTCGATGATGACGACGGCTTTCGGGATTGAAAATTTTTAAAAACAGTTGAATTATGCGGGGCTTTATAGTATAATGTAAAAGGCGGATTGTGAGAAAAGATTAGAGCTTGCTTTCTGTTACGCCGCTTTAATATTACCGCAAATTTTTGCGGTAGGAGGCTTTTGATGATACTTACGATTTGTCCTAACCCGAGCATCGACTGCACTATAGAATTAGACAGTCTTAACGTAGGCATGTTAAACAGAATACATAACAAAGTGGAGACCTATTCGGGAAAGGCTTTGAACGTTGCGATAGGCGTCGCAAGGCTTGAAGAGAAATGCGTTGCGACAGGTTTTATGTTTGCGGATCACGAGCGGATGTTTAACCAGGTTTTGGGGAAAGAAGGGGTGGAGACCGACTTCGTAGTTTGCGACGGTTCCGCAAGGGTAAATTATAAGATTATAGATAAACGCAGTATGCTCACCGAGATAAACGACCGCGGCGAAAACGTGACTCTTGACAAACAAAACGCGCTTCTCGATAAGATCGCCGCGCTGTCGAGCGGTGCGGATATCGCGGTCATGGGCGGAAGTCTGCCGAAAGGCGTTTCTCCGGAGTTCTACGGAAAAGCGCTAATCAATATTCCGCAAAGGGTAAAAGTTATAGTGGACGCGGAAAAAGACAATATGCTTGCCGCCGTTTCCGCGCGAGAGATATATATGGTAAAGCCTAATATCAAAGAATTGGAAAGCTATGCCGAAACAAAAATAAACGACTTTAACGACGTAATAAAGGCTTCCGCAAAGTATCTTGATAAGGGTGTAAAATACGTTCTGACTTCTATGGGAACGGAAGGGGCGGTTCTTACCGACGGCGTAGACAGTTATTTTTGTAAAACCGCTTCGGTCGCGGTAAATTCCACCGTAGGCGCAGGGGACAGTATGGTCGCCGCGGCAGCCGTAGCTATTTATAACGGCGTATCTATGCGTGAAATATTAAAGGAAGCCGTCGCCGCAGGTACCGCCGCGGTTACAACCAGCGGCACTAACCTTTTTTATAAGGATAAATATAAGGAAATTTATTCCAAAATACAGCCGGTGAAACTTTAGGGTATAAAAATTCCGTAACGGCGCAGACTGTCGTTATGAAAAAGCCGATTTTTTACGACGATCTGAAGACCATAAGAATTACAACGGTCGCAGGAGCGTGGGTTTTTTATTTTCTGAACGCGCTTCTTCCGACGGCGTTTCTTCTCATCTCCGCATTTGCGGTTTTCGGGGTGGATCTTACCGAAGAACTCGTTTTGAGTTTGCCTAAAGAATATAAAGAAATCGGCGAGGCGGTTGTCAAAACGGCGGGTAACGCAGGTAGCGGCGTTACCGTTTTTTTCATTATCAGCATACTTTTTTCGGGATCCGCTTTGCATCAGACTTGCGTGGACGGAGAATATATCTACGGCGTAAAGAGAAAAAACAAGAACGGTTTTTTAAGGCGAATATGGGCGATGATCGCCTTCGGAATCCTTTTCTGCGTATTTCTTGCGACAGCCTTTTTGTTTGCGTTTGAACGCTTTTTATTGTCGTTGCTTTTCGGTTCGGCAAAGCGAGCCGCGCTTACGGTAGCGGCGTTTGCCGTTGTAATTGTCTCGTGTTTTTTCATCGTCGTTTTGCTTAATAAATTCGTCAGCCCGATAAAGATAGATAATTCCGACGCCGCTTTCGGAAGTTTTATTTCCGTCGCCGTAATGGTTTTAGGAACTATAGGATTTTCTTTATATCTGAGATTTTTCTCTGGGTTTAACGCTTTTTACGGAACTCTCGCCACCGCCTTCGTTTTTTTGCTTTGGGTATATATTCTTATGTTGGGGCTGGTTTTGGGCGTTGCGACGAGCAAAAAGTCTTATTTTTACCGCGCCGCTTGACTTTGTCGCTTTGGCGTTATATAATTTACCTGATTTTGTTGAGGATAGGATATGATTGCGTTATATATATTTTTGGGGATTATCGGTATTATAGTACTCGATTTGCTGTTCGCATTTATTTTATCGCTTACGGTAAGGGCGGAGGAATACGATAAACAGAACAAATTGTTCCTTTTCGTCTATATTTTGCACGTAAAGATAGCGATGTTTTTTTCCAACCTGAAAATAACGCTGAAAAACGGCGACAAGGTCGATAGCCTCAAAGAAAATTATCTTTTCGTCGGCAATCATCGTTCCAATTACGACCCGTTTATAGTAAATCTTAAACTCAATAAAGGATTGGCGTTTATTTCAAAGCCGGAAAACTTAAAGATACCCGTTTTCGGAAAGATGGCTAAAAGATGCTGTTGTATGGCAATAGACAGGGAAAACCCCAAAAACGCCATAAAGACGCTTAACCGCGCGGCAACGCTTATAAAAAGCGGAGAGGTTTCCGTCGGCGTGTACCCCGAGGGGAAAAGAAGTAAAAGCGAAGAGATGCTGGAATTTCACGACGGAGTTTTTAAGATTGCTCAAAAGGCGCAATGCCCGATAGTTGTAGGTCATATAAGCGGAACGGAAAAGGTCCATAAAAGAGCGCCGTTTTTAAGGACTCATATAACTCTCGATATAGTAGAGGTTATTATGCCGGAAGAATTTAACGGTCTTTCTTCGCACGAAATAAGCGACCGCGTAAGGCAAAAACTTGAAGAGTGCCAATCGTAGTCGAAAATAAGAATATTTTGTAGTTACGGAAAATAAAATGTATTATCCGATAAAAGGAGGATAATACATTGCGAGAAGATATAACCGACAGGATCCTTGACGAAGCGTATTACATAGCGGAGACGGGGGCGACTGTCAGAAAAGCGGCTTCCGTGTTTCTGTATTCCAAATCCACCGTGCACAAAGACGTTACCGAAAGACTTTATTACATAGACAAAGAATTGTACGAGCGCGTGAGATTAGTCCTCGACAAAAACCTTTCCGAACGGCACATCCGCGGCGGTGAAGCCACCAAGGAAAAATATATGAACAAAAAAGACTGAATTTTTATTGACAAATATCATAAAATAAGTTACAATAGTGAAAAATAAACCTGAACCGAAAGGTATTTCCTGACGGCAAAGGGGTAAATACGGATTTAAGGCGCAAGCCTTATTTATATGCGTTCCTCCCTTTGCTTAAGTTTGGCAAAGGGAGTTTCTTTTAGGTTGAAATGGAGGAATTATGAAAAAATTTTTGACGCTTTTGCTCGCTTTATCGCTATTTTTGATTTCCGCTTTTTTCGTTAGTTGCGGAAAAACCGATAAAAATGACGGCGACGCTCCCACGCTTTCGGTCGTTGCGCCGGACGGCGCGCCGGCGCTTGCGTTAGCCTCTTTTATAAACGGAAAAGAGGACTTCGGTACAAACGCCGATATGAATTATAAGGTTGTATCTTCCGCAAATATCGCGGATTTTATGCGGGACGGCACCGGCGATATAATAGTTATGCCTATAAACGCGGCTTCTAAATTATACTCGGTAAAGAAATATAAAATGGCGGCGGTGGTAACTCACGGCAACCTTTATATAATGGCAAAGGAAAATCTTTCGCTTAACGATCTCGTAGGAAAGGTGGTGGGCGTTATAAATATCGCGAACGTCCCCGGACTTACGTTTAAGGCGATTCTCGAAGCCAACGGAATAGATTACGAAGAGAGCGATACCGCTATAAACGGGAAAGTCGCCCTTAAAGGCTATTCGGACGGCAGCGAACTTATTCCGGCGCTGCGCCAAAACAAGGTCAGCGTAGGACTTCTGCCAGAACCTGCTGCAAACAGACTTACAGCGCTGGATTCGAGTTTTAAATACGCTCTCGATTTGCAAGAACTTTACAACGAAAGCGCCGCGTATCCGCAGGCGGTTATGATGGTCAAAGAGGATATCATCGCTAAATATCCTGATCTTATAAATAATATATCCGAAAAATTCAACGGCGGCGTTTCCTGGCTTAAAGAAAACCCCGAAAGCGCGGTAACGGCTATAGAAAGCGTGCTTGTTGATGGTTTTCCGCCTTCTTTTACCGCGAAAAACCTCAACGGAAAGGTTATAGATAATTGCAAAATTTACTGGGAAAGCGGAGAAGCTGCAAAAAATTCCGTAAAAGACTATTTGGATAAAATTATAGGTATTAACCAGGCTTCCGCAAACGCGGTAAGCGACGATTTCTTTGCGTAAAACGTTGAAAAAAACAGATAGAATTTTAAATATTATTCTGCCGTTAATTACCGTCGGAATAATTATACTTTTGTGGGCGGCGGCGGCGAAAGCCGTGGACAGCGAATACATTCTGCCTTCGGTCGGCGATACATTTATCGCCGCCTTCAGGCTTTTAAAAAGCCAAGAGTTTTACGTCGCGTTTTTTTCCACGTTTTTAAGGAGCGTGCTGGCGTTTTTAATCTCCTACGTTTTAGCGGCATTAACCGCGGCGCTTTCTTATA
>CAJOMM010000048.1 GCA_905235765.1 uncultured Clostridia bacterium | reverse complement strand
ACGTACTCGTCCATACTGCTCGCCATATAAGTTTGCCAAACGTAGCGGCGAATCTGATCTTCGTTTTCAGGCACATCGAACACGGATTTACCGTAATCCGCCGCGATTCCTTCGGACTTAAATATAGTCGCCCAAAGGTTATCGTGAGAGACCTGCGCCGAGGATATTTTAAGCGGCGCGGAACTTTCTCCAGAAGGTTTGACGAAAAGAGCGGTAATTCTTCCCCCGTCCAAATCCGTGTAATCCTTTACGGGTGCGGAATGGTCGCCGGTAATAATTATCGTGGCGTTATCGTAAACGCCTGCGGCTTTCATCTCCGATATGTATTTATTTATGAGTTTGAAACTTGATTTTACGGAAAGCGTAATATCGCCTCTTTCCGAACCGGACGGTCGATTCCAATCGTCGTCGTAATCGACGTTATGACAGCCTTCAATATGGATAAACGAAAAATTCTTTTGTGAAGAAACGGTAAATTCTTTATCGCGCACAAAATAGTAAGCCGCTTTATTGTCGGTGGAATAGTTTTCGTTGCCTGCTGCCGAGATAAATTCTATACAGCCGTTGCTCGTGTTGGAATTTATGTTTACGAAAAGATTTTTAGAGACGAAAGGGAGGCTCCTGTATAGACCGATACCCACCATACTCATGGAAAGTTTTAACGGCGCGGCGTTGTTTGTTTTTTCTACTTTTTCTCTGCTGGATATATAATCGGGAAGAAATGCGGCGTCGGTATAGGCGTAAAACGCCTGAGTATAAAGGTTTACCGAATATCCGTTATCGTGCAAACGTTTAAGAGGCGTGTCGCCATCGTAAACCGTTTTAAGGAATTCCGAACGGAAAAGTTCCGCTTGATATTCATTTCCCGTAAGCATATACGCTATCGAAGGGAAGGTGTGGCCGTATAAAGAAAGATTGTCCTGAAACCAGGTAAATCCTTCAAGTTCGGAATATATCCCGTCCACTTTTTCATAAGCTTCTTCCGCAAAGAGTTCGTCGAACCTGTCGACCACGAACACGAAAACGTTATTGTCGGAAGCAAAATCGGTAAGATTAGCCGTGGACAGAAAATATGTGCCGTTAGAATTGTCTTTATTGCTTTTGCCGATTCTCGACAAAGGGCTTATCACCATAAATATAAGGGAGATAAGCGCCATAAGGATACAAACGTATCTCAAAACCAACTGAACGACGTTCTTTCTGACGAAAGCGACGCCTATCATTACTCCCTTTATAACTATCCACAGTATAAAGTTGAAAATAATAGAGGAAGAAATTACGGCATTGCCCGCCATCTCGTCGCCGGCAAGCGTGTTCATATTGCCGTTTAAGAGCGCGCTTTGCAAAAACAATAAAAAGTCTGTCGCCGCAAAGAGCGCAAGCAGCGGTCTATAAGCCTTTTCAGGCACGAAATACAACAATGAAAACACCGCAGCGCCCGACAAAACGCCGAACAAAAGGCACAACGGAAAGAAATCTCCGAACCCGAACACGAATTCTTCGGCATTTGCGAGATAAATATCTATCGGCGTCGCTATAAAAACGCTTACCGCAAAGGACAGCGCGACGAGTATCGTCGCAAAAAGCCTGCTTTTCCTTTGTTCTTTAACTTTATTTTTGCTATTCGACATAAACGTCATCACTCCAAAACGGCTTTTATACGCCTTACTCCGGAAGAAGAACTTTCCTCTTTGGTAATTCTGAATTTACCGAGGTCTCCGGTATTTTTCGCGTGGGGACCTCCGCAAATCTGCTTGTCCACGTCGCCTATCGTATAAATTGAAACTATCTGATCCTGAGAAGTCGGGTTAAACACGCCGTACGCTCCCGAACTTACCGCGTCTTTATACGGCAATTCCGATCTTACGACGTCGATTTTTCTCGATATCACTTCGTTGACGAAGTCTTCAAGTGCTTTAAGCTCCGCATCCGTCATCTTGTGGTCGAGGTTGAAATCGAAACGCATACGCTCTTCGGTTATATTGGAACCTTTTTGCTCGGTATTTGTGCCGAACATTTTCCTGAGACCTGCAAGAAGTATGTGCGTGGCGGTATGATAGTTCTGCGTTATCTCCGTTCTCTCTGTAAGACCGCCTTTTGCCGCGCCGGCTTGCGCCTTGCTTATTTCCTGATGAGCCTTAAACGCTTCGTCAAAACCTTTCTTGTCGACGGTAAATCCTCTTTCCGCCGCCAATTCTTCGGTGAGTTCCAAAGGAAACCCGAAGGTGTCGTATAACCTGAACGACTGTTTTCCGGAAATTTCCGTTTCCGGAACGTAAGAGGAATCTTTTTCCTTCATAAACGCGTTTTTGCGCTCTATACCGCCGATACATTTTTCAAATTCCTTGATGCCGGCGGACAGCGTCGCTTCAAACTTTTTGGATTCTTTTCTTATCTCGTCCAAAATGTAATCTTTCTTTTCGACGAGCAAGGGATAAGCCTCTCCGTAAACCTTGTCTATAAAAATTTCAGCCGCGCCGCAAATCGCTTCGGAAGAAATTTCCAAAGAACGGCAATACCTTATAGAACGGCGCAAAAGCCTTCTCAAAATATATCCGGCGCCCGTGTTCGACGGGATTATTCCGTTAGCGTCGCCTATAAGCATAACGGAAGTTCTCGTGTGATCGGCGATAATTCTTATAGCCTTTCTCGCCTCTTCGTCGGCGTCGTAATTTTTGCCGGAAACCTTTTCGAGATAATTTACCGCGTCGATAAAAAGGTCCGTTTTATATCCGTCCGTAAGCCCGTTTAAGAACAAAAGAAGTCTGTCCAGTCCGAAGCCTGTGTCAACGTTTTTGTTCTTCAGCTCTTCGTAGCCGTTTTCCGTCTTTTTGTACTGCATATACACGTCGTTGCCAATCTCAACGTATCTGTTTCCGTCAAGAAAATCGGAAGAATCTTTTCCGTCTTCTCTCGGATAAAACCACTCGTTATCGGGGCCGCAAGGAGTGCCGACGGTACCTTCCAATTCCCACCAGTTGTCTTTTTTGGGAAGATAGAAAATATTTTCCTCTTTTATGCCGAGGCTTTTCAGAAGTTCCGCCGTTTCTTCGTCTCTGGGCGCGGAAGCGTTGCCTTCGAACACGGTAGAACAGATTTTATCTTTGTCGAACCCGAACACTTTGGTCAGAAGTTCGAAAGTCCAGGCTGTTTTTTCTTTTTTGAAATAATCGCCCAAAGACCAATTCCCCATCATCTCGAAAAAAGTGAAATGCGTAGCGTCGCCCACGGCGTCTATATCCACCGTTCTGACGCAGCCCTGCACGTTGCAAAGTCTGGTCTTTCCCGAGGGGTGAGGTTTGCCCAGAAGATAGGGCATAAGCGGTTGCATACCGGCAACGTTGAACATAACGCCGGTGGTTCCGTCGCCTATAAGCGAAACGGCGCCGATATTAAGGTGCCCTTTGCTTTCGTAAAATTTTATCCAGTTGTCTCTTAATTGTTTAGAAGTTATCATAATCTTTTATCTTTTCTCGACAGTATATCCGTCTTTTGCGTCCTTTATTTGATATCCTAATGAAAATATTTTATCTCTGAGTTCGTCAGAAGTTTTAAAGTCCTTATTTTTTCTCGCTTTAAGCCTTTCTTCCGCCAAATCGATTATCTCCTGCGGAACGGCGCTCGTTTTTTTGGCGTTTACCCTTGCTATAAACTCTTTGGGTGAAGTTAGGAAAAGTCCCAAAAGCGAATAGGTCTTTTTTATCTGACTGAGCATTTTCCCCGCCGAATCGTCGCCGGCGATAATCTTTGCCTTAACCGACTTAAAGTATCCGAAAAGCAACGAAAGCGCGAGCGCGGTATTGAAATCGTCGTCCATCGCGGCGTTAAAGGCGTCGTCTATTTCGGGCGCCTCCCCCTCGATCTTTACGCCCTTTTCTTCGGCGAGCAAAAAGACCGAGTAGAAATCCGCAAGGTGTTTTTCCGCTTCGGGAAACAGATTGTCCGTTATGTTTATGTCGCCCCTGTAATTAGTGGAAAGCAGGGCGAATTTTATCGTTTCGTCTGAATATTCGTCCAGAATATCTTTAAGCAAAAGACTGTTGCCGAGCGATTTGCTCATCTTTTGCCCGTTTACCTTTATAAGTCCGTTGTGAATCCAATATTTGGAAAAGCGTTTTCCGGTCAAAGATTCCGATTGCGCTATTTCGTTTTCGTGATGCGGAAAGATAAGGTCTCTTCCGCCGCCGTGAATATCTATTTGGTCGCCGAATATCTTGCGGTTCATACAAGAGCATTCTATGTGCCAACCGGGACGACCTTTGCCCCACGGTGATTCCCAGAAAGGTTCCCCTTCTTTAGCCGACTTCCACAGCGCGAAGTCTAAAGGATTGTTTTTGCTTTCGTCGTTTTCCACCCTCACGCCGTCAATAGCGTCTTCAAGGTTTCTGTGAGAAAGCGCGCCGTAAGACGGGAATTTTTCCACGGCGAAATACACGTCGCCTTTTTCGGTCGGATAAGCGACGCCCTTTTCTATCAGTTTTTCTATAAACGCGATCATATCGCCTATACAATCGGTAGCCTTAATCCAAACGTCGGGGTCTCCGACTTTAAGTCTCTTCATCTCGGCGTCTATTTTCGCTATCATCTCTTTCGCGTATACGTCTGCCGGAACGCCCGTTTCGTTGGATTTAAGAATTATCTTGTCGTCGACGTCGGTGTAATTTCTGGCGTAAGTTACGTCGTAACCGCGTTTTACGAGATATTTTCTTATGATATCGTAAATGATTGCCTGATAAGCGTGGCCTATGTGCGCCTCACCGGAAACGGTAATTCCGCAGGCGTACATTTTTACTTTATTGTCTCTTATAGGAACGAAGTTTTCTTTTCTCCCGGAAAGAGTGTTGAAAATTTTCATAATCTATTTCTCGTTTTTTTCGTCTTTAAGTCTTTTTATTTCTTCTTCAAGCTCAAATATTTTATCGTGAAGCCTGCATATTTCGGTATGTCTTGGGTCGCATTTTTCCTGCAAAAGATCGGGCTTTTCTCCGTTTATTCTTACGATTTCCGCCGGAACCCCGACAGCCGTCGCATAAGGCGGAACTTCTTTTAATACCACCGCGCCTGCGCCTATTTTAGCGTATTCGCCGACCGTAAAACCGCCGAGAATTTTCGCGCCGGCGGAAATAATCGCGCCGCGCTTTATGGTCGGGTGGCGTTTGCCTTTTTCTTTACCCGTGCCGCCGAGAGTTACGCCCTGATAGATAACTACGTCGGTTTCCACTTCCGCGGTTTCACCTATAACTACGCCTGCGCCGTGGTCGATAAACACTCCGCCTGCGATCTTCGCCGCCGGATGTATCTCTATACCCGTAAAGAATTTCGCCATCTGACTGCACATCCTCGCGAGCAGTTTAAGTTTTATCTTATAGAAAAAATGCGCAAGCCTATGCCAGGATAGCGCATGCACTCCCGAATATGTCAGAAAAATCTCGAATTTATTGCGCGCCGCCGGATCGAATTTTTTAGCGGCGTTTATGTCTTGACGAAGTCTCTTAAACATATTTTTATACTTTATATATAATAACATTAAAGCCGTGGTTTTGCAAGCGATTTTAACATCGTTATTATATATATAAACCCCCCGACTTTTGAAATTAGTTAAAGCTGTGCGCGTATTTATAAAAAAACGGCGTTAAAATCATTGATTTTAAGTCGGATAAAAGGTATAATATCATCTGACGATGATGTAATACGACGCTCGAATAATTGCAAAATTGCTTATTCTCGCTTGTAT
>CAJOMM010000047.1 GCA_905235765.1 uncultured Clostridia bacterium | reverse complement strand
AGTACATCTCATATAATCTTTTGAATATTCTTTTGTTGGTTCAATTTCATACAGGTTAGAATTAGTTAATTTTTGAATAACTTTTGCAATATGCTCAGCGTTTCCTTCTTTTATATTACCTACAGCGTAATTTTCGCCTCTTCTTGAAAAAAATACCACCAATGATTTCATTTTATTTTTCCTCCTTGTATTTCTTTAAATAATCAATAACAATTTCTTTTGGATTAATATTTCCATTCGTAAAACACCACAAATTAAGCGCTCCATAATACACACTAACAACTTCATCGGCTGTTTGACCTACTAATGATTCAATATATTCTCTATCATAAGCAAGTTTTAAATTCCCATATTTACTACCTAAGACAGAATGCGAAAACCATCCTTGGGCCATTTTTAATCCAGATTCAATAATATGATCTATTGATTTTAACAAGAAATTTTCCAGCCTATCGTATATTGAATAATTTTCATTAAGTTTTAAATCATCATAAAAAAAATTGATTTCTTGTTCTATTAAATCTTCCTTAGATTTGAAATGTATATAGAATGCTCCTTTAGAAACTCCTGCTTGTTTTGTAATTTCAGCAACTGATACACTATCATAACCATTTTCATTAATTAATTTTAAAGCCACTTCGATTATTCTTTTTTTATTCTTGTTTGATTTGGTAATTCTTGATTCATTATTATACTTCATAAATTAATTGTACCACTTAATTGACCATTAGTCAATAAATATAAACAAAAAATCCACCAAAGCAAGGATGGCGCCTCAGCGGATTAAATTTTTCGCTAATCTATTTTTATTTCTTTTCCATTATTGAAAATAAATGTAATACTTCCATCTTGGTTTACTATTGCTTTTTCAATTTTTAGATTAGAAAAAGAAAGAAAAGTAAATTTTTGACACAGGCTAAATCTTTCGTGGGGCTTTCGTGGTTATACATTTTTTTATTTTAAAAATTCAATTTTGTATTATCATAGTAGCCCCATAACCTTGATAAAGTATAGGCTTGATACAATAAAATAACAAAAAAATGCTAATATTCTAGTAAAAACCATTGTATTAGCATAGTTGTTATTATGTGGTGGAGATAACGAGATTCGTAAGGAGCAAGTTTATCTTGCGACGGAATAGCGATTGCTAAACCGCCGGTTTCAATCGCGTCACTCGTGCGCCGCAGGCCACGCTTTGTGCCGTATGGCACAAAGAAAAAGCACGGATTTTCTTCCTTTCCGTGCTTTTTAGTTTGGTGGAGATAACGAGATTCGAACTCGTGGCCTCCGCGTTGCGAACGCGGCGCTCTACCAACTGAGCCATACCCCCATATTAAACGAAACAAGTTTCGTTTCTCTTATTTGCTAAATTATTATATAACATTTAAAAATTTTTCACAACTGTTTTTAGGTAATTTTTGTTCTAAATAATAAAAAAGTCCGCTTTCTTATAAAAGCGGACTTTTTTTATATCGTTTATCTTATTTGATTTCCGAGAAATATTTGATGGTTCTTACCATCTGGCTGGTATAGGAGTTTTCGTTATCATACCAAGAAACTACCTGTACCTGATATGTGTCGTCGTCAATCTTGCTTACCATGGTCTGTGTAGCGTCGAAGAGCGAGCCGTATCTCATTCCTACAACGTCGGAAGAAACGATTTCATCGGTATTATACCCGAAAGATTCGGTTGCTTGTGCCTTCATAGCGGCGTTGATGCCTTCTTTGGTAATATCTTTGCCCTTAACTACTGCGACAAGAATAGTCGTGGAACCGGTAGCGGTAGGAACACGCTGCGCAGAACCGATAAGTTTGCCGTTAAGTTCGGGAATAACAAGTCCGATCGCTTTAGCCGCACCGGTTGAGTTAGGAACTATATTCATAGCGCCTGCTCTGGAACGGCGAAGGTCGCCCTTTCTCTGGGGTCCGTCCAAAATCATCTGATCGCCCGTATAAGCGTGAACGGTGGTCATGATACCGGAAAGGATGGGCGCATAATCGTTAAGCGCTTTAGCCATAGGCGCCAAGCAGTTGGTCGTGCAGGACGCTGCGGAAATAATGTGGTCGTCTTTGGTAAGCGTTTTGTGGTTTACGTTGTAAACGATAGTGGGAAGGTCGTTGCCGGCAGGAGCGGAAATAACGACGTTCTTTGCGCCGGCGTCGATATGAGCCTGCGCTTTAGCCTTGGAAGTATAGAAACCGGTACATTCCAAAACCACGTCTACTCCGAGTTGTCCCCAGGGAAGATCCTGTGCCTTAGGACAAGCATAGATAGTGATCTTTTTGCCGTCCACGATAATAGCGCCGGGAACGGTAACGGTTTTGCCGTCTTCAGCGTATTCCGCGTCGATGAAATCGACTTTGTGATCTCTCGCATAGTTGCCCTGCATGGTGTCGTATTTCAAAAGATGAGCGAGCATTTTGGGGCTGGTTAAGTCGTTGATAGCGACGACTTCGTAACCTTCCGCGCCGAACATCTGTCTGAAAGCAAGACGGCCGATACGACCGAATCCGTTAATTGCAACTTTTGTTACTTTTGACATATAAAAGTCCTCCGTTGATGATAAATTTTTTTAAATTTCATAACAATTATATATTTTTAGCAAAGAATAGTCAATTATTTTAAACGGTTATTTTAAATTTTCGGGATTTAAACAAAGTAAATCTTTCGGCAAAAATCTACCGTCTTTTCTTATGAGTTCGTCATCGATATAAATCTCTCCTCCGCCGTATTCCGGAGTCTGAATCAAAACGAGATCCCAATGCACGGCGGAAATATTGCCGTTATAACAATCGTCGTAGCAACAACCGGGCGTGAAGTGGATAGACCCTGAAATTTTCTCATCGAAAAGTATGTCGCCCATAGGCTGAGTAACGAAGGGATTAACGCCGAAAGCAAATTCGCCGACGTATCTTGCGCCCTCGTCGGTATCGAAAATGGCGTTAATTTTATCGGGATCGTTGCCGGTTGCGTGAATAATTTTACCGTCCTTAAAAGTAAGGGACACGTTTTCGTACTTAAAACCGTTCTGAACCGAAGGCGCGTTATAAGTTATAACGCCGTTAACGCTATTCTTAACGGGTGCGGTATAAATTTCTCCGTCCGGAATATTATGATCGCCGGAGCACTTTTTGCTGCCTATACCTTTAACGGAGAAGGAAATATCCGTATTTTTAGCGATAATTCTGACCTTATCGGCTTTATCAAGTCTGGTTTTCAAGGCGTCCATAGCCTTGTCCATTTTAGAATAATCGAGATTGCACACGTTAAAGTAAAAATCTTCGAAAGCGTCCGTACTCATCCCTGCCTGCTGCGCCATGCCCTGATTAGGATAGCGAAGTATGACCCATTTTGTCTTTTTTACTCTCAATTCATGATGAACGGGATGAGAATAAAATTCACCGTCTATCTGAAGATTTTTTGACGGAACGTCGCTGTTTTCAAGAGAATTTTCTCCGCCGCGTATTCCGATATAAGCGTCCATATCCGCCATACGGAAAGCGTCGTATTTTGCGTGAAGACGTGCGGATTCTTCGGTGGTTCCCATAAGAAGTTCGCGAGTTACCCTGTTGTCGAATATCTCGACGAAGGGGTACGCGCCCACCTTGTATGCTTCTTTAATAAGCGCGTTTACAAGCATATAGTCGACGCCTTTCGCCTCTATAAGAAGTTTCTCGCCCTTTTTAAGTTTACACGAATAATTTATAAGATTTTTTGCCAGTTTATTTATTCTTTCGTCTTGCATAATTTCCTCTCCTAAATATTTTCTTAATAATTATAGTATCGTACGCAAAAAGTGTCAAGTAAATTAAAAACACTTATAATTCAACGGTTTAAGACTTCCAAAGTATAAAAACTTGCTAAAAAAACCGATTTTGCGCTTGAAATTTTACCCGTTATTTATTTTACTTGCAAATTTTTCCGCTCTTTTCAAAAGTTTTTCTCTGTCGTTTAATTCAGGCTCGATAATGGCGTCTTTAAGCGCGGAATCCAAAAACTCTCCTACGTGTTTACCGCTTATTCCCAAAGCCAAAAGATCTTTTCCGCTTATTTTAAGATCCGAAACCAAAAACGGCGTTCCGTCTTGTTTCATTAACCGAGTTCCATCTTTGTACGGTCGGGCAAACGTTTAAATCGTCTTTCCCGGCAGAATAATCCGCTTGTTTCAGTTTTAAGAGTTTATCGATATTGCTATAATTTTGCGCAATAAACATTTTTAGTTTGATTTCGCGCATATCGTTTTCCATATCGAGCATATGAAATTCAGTCAAAAATTTTACTTCTTTTACGGTGGAAACGGGGGCTTTCAGTCTTTTTAACACGGTTTCGGCTATTTCTCCGCCAACCTTATCGTGCCCGTTATATCTCCCGTAATTCAACATACAATAAGGTTTTCCGACGTCGTGAAAAAGCGCGGCAAGTCTTATTTCTTCAGGTGCGTAAAGCACGGTTTTTAAGGTGTGTTCCAACACGTCGTACTTGTGATAATCGGCGCGCTGAAACATATTTCTTCCGAGAGTCAATTCGGGAACGATACGGTCTAAAACGCGCGTTTCATCGAGAAGTTTTAAAGCGGTGTAATGTCCGCGCTTATCGGAAAACGGATATTTAGAGTCCGCCGCTAAAATAAGTTTCAATTCGGCGAACACCCTTTCGACGGAAATTTCGTCTAAATTATACGCGAATAATTTCGAAGCGGCCATCACCTCTTCGGTAGGTCTAAATCCCAATTCGCCCGAAAATCTCGCAAGTCTTAAAAGCCTTAACCCGTCAAAACCGAAAACTCGCTCGGGCGAAACCACGGTGTCAAGAACTTTATTTTCAATATCTTTTATGCCGTTCAAAGGATCTACGAACTCAGAATTTTTCAAATCGTAATAGACGGCGTTGCACTTAAAATCTCTGCGCCGAGCGTCAATTAATATATCGTCTGTGAACTGCGTTTTAAAAGGCGTATGTTCGCCGCGGACGTAAACGTCGGTACGGAAACGAGTATACTCGTATTTCCTTTTATCTTTTTTTATGACGACGGTTCCCGTGCGCGGATATACAGCGACAACGTAAAATCCGGCGTCTAAGGCTCCTTTCGTAAATTCTTCTGTAGGAATATTGCCTGCGATATCGCAATCGTCGGAAACAACTTTCCCGATTAAAAAATTCCGAACGAAACCTCCCACCACGTAAAGCGGAGAGGAAAAACGTTCGGCTAAAGATTTAAGTTCTAAAGGCAAAATACCGCAAATTAAACCGTCTGTCATGATTTTATTATAGCACAAAATTCAAAAAAATCTATCTAAAAGCGACTAAACTGTTGTAATTTACGGCATTTTATTATAAAATAAAAACGTACACTTAAAAGGAATTAAGAAAACAAATGCTTGACTTTATAGTAAACCCCTGCGCCGGAGGTTCAAACGGAAAGAAAATAAAGCGCGCGCTGTCAAAGACGGAAGAAGAACTCAAACGGTTAAAAGTCGATTACCGCATACACTTTACGCATAAACCGAAGCATGCTATAGATATCGCTGAAAAAATCGTAGAAGCGGGCGCCACGGATATAGTCATAATGGGCGGAGACGGTACGATACACGAAGTTATTAACGGAATACCGGATTTCGACAAAGTGAACGTGGGGATAATACCATGCGGAACGGGCAACGATTTTGCAAGCGCTCTTAAACTTCCTCTCGACCCTTTAGAGGCGCTCAAAATAATACTTAACGGAAAAACAAAATACGTAGACTATATGCAGATGCCAACCGTAAGAGGCGTAAACATAATCGGTATGGGAATAGACGTTGAGGTTCTGAAAAAATATGAAAAAGCGAGAAAAAAGACTAAATTCCAGTATACGAAAAGTCTCATAAAGACGTTGTTGAAATTCGATTATTCGGAATTCGAAGTCGCATTAGACGACGCGCCGTTCGAAAAATACCGTTCGCTTATAGCCTGTTTTGCTAACGGCCACCGATACGGCGGAGGTATACGGATATGCCCTGCCGCCGACCCGTTCGATAAAAAACTCGAATTCGTCGCGGTAAAAGAAGTGAAAGGGTTAAAGATGGTAAACGCATTTATTAAACTGAAACAAGGTAAAATACTTTCCGTACCACAAGTAGTACATAAAAACTTCAAAACCGTAAAGTTCAAATGCGAAAAGCCTTACACCGTACAGGTGGACGGACAATTATACGATGATATTCCCGTGGAAATAAGTATAGTATCGGATAAACTCAAGATATTTTGTTAACAGAAACATTTGCGTTAAAACGCCGCAAAATCTGTAAAATCACAGATTTTGCGGCGTTATTTTTCTATCGGTATTATTTTTATATAGGCAAGGCTTACCTTTTAAGGATTATATAACGTACTGATTTTGAACGCCTTTGTTCACAAGGTCCGCTATATGGATATTATCGAAATAGTTGTTTACAAGCTTATAAAATTCTCCCCACATACCGCGCGTACGACAATCGGCTGCGCGCGGACACGGCTCAACGTTATCTTCCAGACAAGAAACCGGCGCCCAATTCGCTTCGGTAAGCCGCAAAATATCTCCTACGGTTATTTTTTCGGGAGGTATATTGAATTTGTACCCTCCGCCCTTGCCGTGGGTGGTTTTTACTATCTTATTCTTGGATAAAAGAATCATTATCCCCTCAAGATATTTCTGAGAAATTTCTTGTCTTTCCGCGACTTCTTTAAGCGGAATATATTCGCCGGCGTCGTGTTCTGCCATATCCACCAAAACCCTTACCGCGTATCTCCCCCGTGTAGAAATCTTCATACTTTCTCCTTAAACGTTTTATTTCTTCGATTTTCTCTTAAATCGATTGCGTAAATACGCTTTTACATACCAAACAGGTATATTTTACCATAAATAATCTTAAAAGTCAAATTTTAAAAAATTTTTGCCGTCGCAAAATGCGACGGCAAAAAACAAGTTTTACTAAGTGTTTATTTCTTTACGTTGAACGCGCCCATTTTAGGATAAATAGCGGCGTCGCCGAGTTCTTCTTCTATTCTTAAAAGTTGATTATATTTAGCGACGCGTTCCGTACGGCTGGGAGCACCGGTTTTAATCTGGCAGGTATTGAGCGCAACTGCAAGGTCGGCAATCGTGGTGTCTTCCGTCTCTCCGGAACGGTGAGAGGTAACCGCGGTATATCCGGCTTTATGCGCCATCTTTATAGCTTCTAACGTTTCTGAAACGGAACCTATCTGATTGAGTTTGATAAGAATTGCGTTTCCGGCGCCGAGAGAAATTCCTTTAGACAATCTTTCGGTGTTGGTAACGAAAAGGTCGTCTCCGACGAGCTGAACTTTATCTCCGAGTTCTTTCGTCATAAGCTGCCAACCTTCCCAGTCCTCTTCGTCAAGACCGTCTTCAATGGAGATTATGGGGTATTTTTCGACCAAACTCTTCCAGTGAGCGATAAGTTCTTTGGAAGTATATTCCGTGCCGGCTTTGGGAAGTTTATAGAATCCTTTGCCCTTTTCGCTCTTCCACTCCGAAGAAGCGGCGTCCATAGCGAGCATAAAATCTTTGCCGGGTTCGTAGCCGGCTTTCTTTATCGCTTCAAGAATAGTTTCGATGGTTTCTTCATCGCTCTTCAAGTTGGGCGCGAAACCGCCTTCGTCGCCAACGGAAGTTGCAAGACCTTTGCTCTTTAATATAGAAGCTAAAGCGTGGAACACTTCCGCGCACCAACGGAGCGCTTCTTTAAAAGAAGGAGCGCCGACCGGCATAATCATAAATTCCTGCGTGTCGACAGTGTTGGTTGCGTGCGCGCCGCCGTTTAATATGTTCATCATAGGAACGGGAAGTCTGTTTCCGTTTATACCGCCCAAAAAACGATAAAGCGGAATATTGAGAGAGGTTGCCGCCGCTCTTGCGCAGGCGATAGAAACCGCCAAGATAGCGTTTGCGCCGAGTTTGGATTTATCCTTTGTGCCGTCGGCTTTAATCATTGCGCCGTCTACAGCGTAAATATCGCTCGCGTCCATTCCGGTAAGAACGGAATTGATGGTGGTATTTATATTGTTTACGGCTTTTTCCGTGCCTTTTCCGAGATAGCGTTTTTTATCGCCGTCGCGAAGTTCCAAAGCTTCAAACTCGCCGGTAGAAGCGCCTGAAGGCGCCATGCCTCTGCCGATAACGCCGTTAGATAAAACAACTTCCGCTTCAACGGTGGGGTTCCCACGGGAATCCAGAATTTCGCGGCCGATTACTTTTTCGATTTTTAAAACTGACATAATAACTTCTCCTTATAAAATCTTAAAAAATTTTTTACAAGTTTATTTTAGCCGTTTTTCGCGCGATTGTCAATGAATTTCACCACAGGAAAGTATAAAATAACGGTCAAATGTCGATAATTCTATCGCTGTATAGGAGAAGATTATGAAAAAATACTGTTTATGCGTTTTAGGGTGTCTTATCGCCATTGTGTTTATCGTCGGGGCTCTTTCCCCTTCCGGTGCCGAAACCGAATATTTAAGAATACATATTCGCGCCGATTCCAATTCCGAACGGGATCAGTCGGTAAAATATGAAATAAAAGACGCCGTCGTGGATTTTCTGACGCCCATAGTCGCCCAATGCGACAACAAAGAAAAAGCCGAAAAAGCCATAACGGATAATCTTAATAATATAGAAAGAATAGCCGACGAAGTCCTTATTAAGCGCGGATTTACTTATACGAGTCAAGCCAAAATAAATAACGAAGAATTTCCGACAAGAACTTACGGGGAATTTACTTTGGAAAAAGGATATTACGACGCTCTTATAATAAACCTCGGCAGCGGTCAGGGAGACAATTGGTGGTGCGTGGTTTATCCGCCGCTATGTTTTACGGACACAAAAGTCTACAAATATAAAAGTAAAATTTACGAAATAATAAAAAGTTTTTTTAATCAGGAGGATATATGAAAAAAACGTTAAAATTATTTGCGGTATTTATTGCCGCGGCGATAGCCGTGTTCGCTGTGGGCGGCATAATAACGCCGACCACCTACTCTGCTTACGCGCTGGTTTTAAAACAAGGCAGTACCGGCGCTACGGTAAAAACCCTTCAACAGAAACTTAAAAACTGGGGGTACTACACCGGCGCGGTAGACGGTATTTACGGAAGCAAAACCGCAGAAGCGGTCAAATATTTTCAGCGCAGAAACGGGCTTGCGGTCGACGGAATAGCGGGACCTAAAACGTTAGCCGCAATGGGAATATCTTCGGGAAGTTCAACTACGACGTCGTCTTACAGCAACTCCGACGTAAACCTGCTCGCAAGGCTAATCTACGGTGAAGCGCGCGGTGAAAGTTACGTAGGACAAGTAGCGGTAGGCGCTGTAGTTATGAACAGGATAAAGAGTTCGTCTTTCCCCAACACGATGTCGGGAGTAATCTATCAAAGATATGCTTTTACCGCCGTGGACGACGGGCAGATAAACCTTACGCCGAACGAATCGGCGAAGAAAGCGGCACAGGACGCTATGAACGGTTGGGACCCTACCTACGGCGCAATCTATTATTATAATCCGAAAACCGCGACGAGTTCCTGGATATTTTCCAGACAGACTACGGTAACGATAGGCAATCACGTTTTTGCAAAATAAGGAGTAAATTATGGAAAAGAAAAACAACAGCGCTTTGGAAAAAGCCGAAGCGGTAGCAAACGGCGAACAAAAAGATATTTCCGTCAAAAAACAAGTGGAAAACGCGTTCGAAGGGCGCGACGGAAAAAACAAAAAATCTTCAAAAAACGGTTCGGGAGGATGGCTTGCCGCCGTAATAACGCTGGGAATAGCGACGCTCGTGCTTGCGTCCGCTTT
>CAJOMM010000046.1 GCA_905235765.1 uncultured Clostridia bacterium | reverse complement strand
GTAAAATCAGTCGAAGCTTTCAATTTTATCGTGTAATTTTTGAACTCGCCGTTTCTCAGAAGATAAAATTCCACCTCTTCGCCTTGTGATTTACCGCTAATCGCCAGCATAAGATCGGTTGATAAATACACGTTTTTTCCGTTCGCGCGAATAATAACGTCTCCATCTGAAAACGAATATTCAACGCCGTACGGCGGATTTTCATCAACATCGTAAGTCATGACTGCAGAATGCCCGTAAATTCCGAACATAAGACAAATAACTATAATGGCGGTCAAATAATTCATAAACGCTCCGGCTAAAAGCACGAGTATTCGCTGATATGGTTTTTTGGTTTTTTATTGTTAAACGCCGAAGGATCGTCGGTTTCTCCGTCCTCGCCCTTAAAAGCGCAATAACCGCCTAAAGGTATTGCCCTTATCGAAAAATTTTCTCCGTTTTTATTCTTTCGGGAAAACAGTTTCGGCCCAAACCCGATGGAAAATTCTTCTATTCCGAATTTGAATATTTTACCGACGATATAATGCCCGAATTCGTGTACCGTTATCATAACGAGGAGAACGAGTATTGCCAATAAAATATATAAAACGTAAGTAGCTATTTCACCGAAACTTGCTAAAAACAGAAAATTCATTTTACTCCGAACATATTTTTTACGTATTCAGCGGCAAAATCGTGCGCCGACCTTAAACTGTCATAACTCCCATCGTAAACGCCGCCAAATTTTTCAAGCGCACCTCTTATGCTTTTATAAATATCACCGTATTTTATTTTGCCTTGCATAAATGCTTTAACCGCCGTATCGTTTGCGCCGCACGCAACTGCCGGATACGCGCCGCCTTTGATTCCCGCTTCTTTTACGGTGTTAAAACAAGGAAATCTGTCGTAATCGGGAGTCTCGAAAGAAAGTTTTCCTATCTCGGCAAAGTTTAAAAATTTAACGCCTGACGGTAACCGATCAGGATAGGATATCGCGATTTGAATCGGCAATTCCATCGAAGGAACGCCAAGTTGCGCGATAACCGCTCCGTCTTTATACTCTACCATAGAGTGTATGACGCTTTCCCTATGAATTATTACGTCAATGCTGTCAAAATCAGCATTGAAAAGCCATTTTGCTTCTATAACTTCAAAAGCTTTATTGACAAGGGTGGCGCAATCTATTGTTATTTTTGCCCCCATGTTCCAGTTGGGGTGTTTAAGAGCGTCGGCAACGGTAACGGTTTTTAATTGTTCTTTGGTTTTATCCCTGAAAGCACCGCCACTTGCCGTCAGAATAATTTTATTAAAAGGCTTATTGAAATCAAAACCGAGCGCCTGCCAGACTGCGGAATGTTCGCTGTCTATCGGATAAACGGAAACGCCCTTTTCTTTTGCCAAACGCGTTACGATCTCTCCTCCGACGACTAAACTCTCTTTATTGGCGAGCGCAATGTTTTTACCCTTTTCTATCGCTTTTAATACGGCGGAAAGCCCTGAAAATCCGACAAGCGATACGACGACCAGATCGGCTTCTTCCGTTATCGCTTCTATATAAGCGTTTTCTCCTATAAAAAATTCGGTAAATTTTTCAGATTTCATAAGCTCGGAAAGGTCATCAGAACTTTCCGCAGCGGTCGCGATCAAAGGAGAAAATTCCTTTACCTGCTTGGAAAATAATTCAACGTTTTTGCCACAAGCTAATGAAACGATTTTGAATTTTTCAGGATTCCTTCTTACGACGTTTAACACTTGCACGCCGATAGATCCGGTACTTCCGATCAAAGCAATTTTTTTCATTTTATCTCCGCGTCATAAAATTAAAAATATAAAATATATAAATGCGGCAGCGAAAGTCATACCGTCTATCCTGTCCATAATACCGCCGTGCCCGGGCATGAGATTTCCCATATCCTTTATTCCCACTCTTCGCTTTATATAACTTTCAAACAGATCTCCTACTTCGGTTAAGACTGCGGCTACCACTCCGATAATGATAAACGCTAAAACGGGAGATAATTTATCGGATTCAAAACCTACGATATAAAGCAAAACTACCGACGCGATTATGCCGCCCACAACTCCGCCTGTTGCGCCCGCCCAAGTTTTTTTCGGAGAAAGACGAGGACAAAATTTCTTAGCCTTTCCTTTACGGATTTTATTGTAAGTCATACCGACGAGATACGCAAAGGTATCGCAAACCGGCGATATTACGAAAACAAGTAGAAGAGCGATAAAAGAATTATCGTTAAAATCGTTGGTCAAAAGTATAGTCAAAAGCAATAAACTCGGATAAATAAACGGAAGAATATTTCCGGACAAATTTTTAAAGTTGCATTTTATCCCCGAATATGAAACGGAAAAAATCAAGAAAGCGCCTGCTAAAATAAGCGCGGCATAACCGCCGGCTTTTCCAATTATCGCATATTGAAAAAGACAATAAATCGGCACAAACAAAACGCCGAAAATTATCGCCGCGAAATAAACCGATTTTTCAAGTCCGCCTTTTATGGCGCGCGAAACCTCAAACGTTCCCAACGCGCAAAAAAACCAGACTAAAACGTCAAATAATCTATAATCGACAAATTGCCTTAAAACAAAAAAACCGGCGATGACCGCCACGTATACGGCGCCGGTTACGGTTCTTTTTAACATAAATCTCCCATAAAATTTTATACACCGCCAAAACGGCGTTTTCTTTTTGAAAAACTTAAAAGTGCTTTATCAAATTCTTCTTCGTTGAAATCGGGCCATAATACGTCGGTAAAATAAAGTTCCGAATAAGCGCTTTGAAACAACATAAAATTCGAAATTCTCAATTCTCCGCCCGTTCTTATTATCAAATCGGGTTCTCCGAGATCGGCGGTATATAAATGCCGAGAAATGCTTTCCACGGAAACGTCTTCTCCGTCTTCGATAATTTCTTTTACAGCCTTAACGATCTCCTGTCTGCCGCCGTAATTAAGCGCGATATTTATCGTGCCAAACGTGTTGTCTTTCGTGGCTTCCGTCGCCTTTTTTATAGAATTCTTAACGCTGTCAGAAAGAACGGAAAAGTCCCCCATTACTCTTATTCTCACGTCGTTCTTTTTTATTTTACCTATAAACTTTTTAAGGTAGACATTTAAAAGACGCATAAGTTCATCGACTTCTTCTTTTGGTCTTGACCAATTTTCCGATGAAAAAGCAAAAAGCGAAAGGGTTTTTACCCCGGAATTAAATGCGTGTTCGGCTATTCTCTCAACGTTTTCAGAACCAACTTTGTGCCCGAAAGAACGTTTTTTGCCGCGAGCGGTAGCCCAGCGCCCGTTCCCGTCCATTATTATACCGACGTGTGCCGGTATATTTTCGATAATTTTATCCATCGAAAACTCCGTTAAACGCTCATTACGTCTTTTTCTTTTTCTGCCGAAAGTTTTTCTATTTTGTCCACGGACTCCGAAATAACCTTATCGATTTCCTTTTCGCAAACGGCGTGTTCGTCTTCCGAAAGTTCTTTGTTGTTTTTCATCTTTTTAAGCGCGTCCATAGAATCGCGCCTTACGTTGCGAACTGCCACTTTAGCGTCTTCCGCCATTTTCTTTATCTGTTTTACTATTTCTTTTCTTCTCTCTTCGGTAAGCGCAGGAAACACCAATCTTATAACTTTACCGTCGTTTGTAGGGGTTATACCGAGGTTTTCCGCCAGCAACTGCTTTTCTATAACCTTTAACATAGAAGCGTCCCACGGCGATATGACGAGGCATCTACCGTCGGTTACAGTCACGTTTCCCACTTGGTTTATCGGAGTCGGAGTACCGTAATAATCGACCTGAACTTTATCGAGAATATGCGGATTCGCCCTACCTGCCCTTATCGTTACGTATTCGCTGTTCAAAACGGAAACTGTCTTTTCGGTTTTTTCCATCGTTTCCATCATTATCATTTCGTATTGTTCATTTTCGATAGCCATAAAATTTCTCCTTTTAATTTATAATAGTGCCGATATCTTCGCCTTTCGCCGCCCTTACCAAAGAGTCTTTTTCAAAAAGCCCGAAAGCAAGAACCGGAATATTGTTTTCCATACAAATAGTTATTGCCGTAGTATCCATAGCTTTTAACCCTTGCGCTATAAAATCTCTGTAACTAATTTCTTTGAGTTTTTTTGCGGCAGAATTGAGCTTGGGATCGGAATCGTAAATTCCGTCTACATTTTTGGCTAAAAGTAACATCTCTGCGTTTATCTCCGCCGCGCGAAGCGCTGCGGCAGTATCGGTAGTAAAATAAGGATTACCCGTACCGCAAGCAAATATAACGACTCTTCCTTTATTGAGGTGCGACAAAGCTTTTCTCAAAATATAAGGTTCCGCCACTCTGGTTATGGTAAGTGCCGTCTGAACCCTCGTCTGAACGCCTTTTCTCTCCAAAGCGTCCTGTATTGCAAGCGCGTTAAGGACGGTTGCGAGCATTCCCATATGGTCGGCGGTCGTACGATCCATTTCGGCACCTTGTCTGCCTCTCCAAAAATTACCGCCGCCTACCACAATTCCGATTTCCACACCGAGGTTTTTTACCGCTATTATCTGGTCGACGACTTTACCTAAAGTCTTTTCGTCAATCCCGTTGCCCTGGTCTCCGGCGAGCGCCTCTCCGGAAAGTTTTATCAGTACTCTTTTATATTTTGCGTTTCCCATTGAATTCTCCTTAGAAAAAGTATTCATAAGCATTTATTTTACTGTTAAATCATACCATATTTTCTTTCGTTTGTCTATAAAAAAAATAAAAAACAAAAATAAAAAGCGGAGAAAACGTTCGGTTTTCTCCGCTTTGAAAAATTTTCCAATAAAGACGATTATTTCGTGCCGAATATTCTGTCGCCTGCGTCGCCGAGACCGGGCAGAATATACCCGTTTTCGTTAAGGCATCTATCGAGCGTAGAAACGTATATATCTATGTCGGGATGAGTTTCGGCAACTTTCTCAACGCCTACGGGGGCAGCGATTATGGACATCAGTTTTATCCTTTTGCAGCCGCGTGCCTTAAGCAACTTTATAGCGTCGCAAGCGGAACCGCCGGTTGCAAGCATAGGATCTACTATCATTACTACCTTTTCTTCTATGTTCTTCGGCAATTTGCAGTAATATTCGTGCGGCTCCAACGTGTGTTTGTCTCGGTAAAGCCCTATGTGTCCTACTTTTGCCGCCGGAAACAAGGTTAATATTCCGTCCACCATGCCGAGTCCTGCGCGGAGTATCGGAACTATCGCTACTGAATTTTCTTTAACGACCGTTTGCTTAGTCCTTTCCAACGGCGTTTCAACTTCTATTTCCTGCGTGGGAACGTCTTTGAAACTTTCGTAAGCCATAAGCGTTGCGATCTCGCAGATTATTTCTCTGAACTGTTTGGTATTTGTATTTTTATCCCTTATTAACGCAACTTTATGACGGATAAGCGGATGGTCGAGGATATGAACGTTTTTATATTCTTTCATTTTTCGCCTCACTTATTTTCTTCTTTTATTTCCTGAGTTCCGAACATGTTTTCTTCGGTGGGATTTTCGTATTTGACCTCTTTCTTGACTTCAGCTTTGCCGGGCTTTAACACGAGATTAACGATAATGCCGAGGATCAACGCGCATGCTATACTCGAAATGGAAACTTTTCCGAAGTTTAACACAAGTCCGCCGAGTCCCGTTACCAATATCGTAGCTACTATAAAGAGGTTCTTGGAGTTGTCAAGGTCAACGTTTTTGAACATACGGAGACCGGAGACCGCGATAAATCCGTAAAGCGCTATACATATACCGCCGACTATACAATCGGGAATCGTCGCTACGAATACCATCAAAGGATATATGAACGCAATAACTATACACATAATCGCTGCGGTGAAAATCGTCCAAACGGAAGCGTTGCCGGTTATTGCCACACAGCCGATAGATTCGCCGTAAGTGGTGTTGGGGCAGCCGCCGAAGAGCGCACCGGCAAAAGAACCTACGCCGTCGCCTAAAAGCGTTCTGTGAAGTCCCGGATCTTTAAGAAGATCTTTACCAGAACTTAAATTCTTGTGATCGGCAATGTGTTCTGCGAATACGACGAGCGCTACGGGCGCAAACGCAACAAACAATGAGAGAACTCCGGCAAAACCGTCTAGTTTATCTGCGCCTTCTTTAATCGCACCTATAAACGTAATGTTAGGAAGCCAGTTACTAAAATCTGTAATGGTTGCAAATTGTGAGAAATCAATAAGTTTGCAATATTCCGAACCGCAAGCGTTATAACCTATTAAAGTTATTGCCGTCGCAAGTATGTAACCGCCTAAAACGCCGACGATAAAGGGGAACAATTTTAACGTTTTATTGCCCTTAACGGAAGCGATTATAACAATAAAGAACGTAACCAACCCGACAAGTATCGCAAGAAGGTTATAATTCTTCGCAGAATCAACCGTAACGTACATTAAATTATTCATAGCAGAACCGGAAAGAGATAAACCTATCAAAGCGACCGTGGGTCCGATAATAACGGGCGGCATAAGTTTGTTTATCCAGTCTGT
>CAJOMM010000045.1 GCA_905235765.1 uncultured Clostridia bacterium | reverse complement strand
ACTATAAAATAATCTTTTTTATTCAGATATTTTATAGCGTACATAGATATTTTAAGAATAGTGCGTATAGCAAGGCGCGGAGTTTTATCCGTCAATTTCTCTATGTAATATCCGAGTTCTATATCTTTATCAAGCGTGCCGTAACAAAGTTTTACAGTAAAACTTTTATTTAACGGATCGATATCGGTTTCGGTTATCGCCTGTTTTATATACGTTTTATCTGCGTAAACCTTTGTCAAAATGCGGTAAGAGTCGTATAGACAGTTCGTCATATATTAAAACTCTCTCCCTCAGCGATCTTATTGCCGCGAAGAAAATCCTGCACGTCCATAATTTTACCGCCGGCTTTACAAACTCTTAACAGTTCAACCGATCCGTCGCCGCAACCGATAATAAGCCTGCCGTCGGATTTAACGACTTTTCCGGGCTCGCCCTTAACGTCGCTTATTCTTGCCTTGTAAACCTTAAACGGCTCTCCGTGATAAAACGTGTACGCCACCGGAGATGGGTTATAAGCCCTTACGAAATTCACAACGCTTTCGGCGGAGGCGTTAAAATCAATAAGCGAGTCTTCCTTTTTTATCATTTTCGTATAAGAAGCCCCTTTTTCGTCCTGCTTTTTTAAGTTTATGTTCCCCGATTTTATCATATCAAGAGCGATTTCAATACAGTCTGCCCCGAGTTCTGATAGCCTCGTAAACAACTCGCCGCAGGTCTCGTCGTCTCCGATCTTTAAGGAACGCTGCAAAAGAATATCTCCTGTATCTATCCCGACGTCGGTTTTCATTATCGTTATACCGGTTTCCTTTTCGCCGTTAAGTATCGCATAATGTATGGGAGACGCCCCCCTGTATTTCGGAAGCAAAGAAGCATGTATATTGTAAACTCCGAGCTTAGGTATATCGAGTATCTCTTTTGACAAAATCTGCCCGAACGCGCAAGTTATCATAATGTCGGGCGCCAACGATTTTATGTCCTCCACACCTTCCGTTCTTATTCTGTCGTATTGCAATACGGGAACGCCGTTTTGTTCCGCAAAAACCTTTACCGGCGGAGGGGTAAGAACTTTTTTCCTTCCCACGGGTTTATCTCTATTGCAAACAACCGCAGAAAGTTGTATATAAGGAATTTGAGATATTCTTTTAAGCGCAGGAACGGAAAATTCCGGCGTACCCAAAAATACGACCTTCACTATTTATCCTCTCCGACACTTTGCGCTTTATCGAGGTACAATATTCCGTCCAAATGGTCGTACTCGTGGCAAAACGCACGAGCCAAAAATCCTTCCGCTTTTACTGTAAATTCTTTTCCGTTTCTGTCAAAAGCCTTAACCGTAACGCACATCGGCCGCTCAACGCTACCGTATTTACCGCGAACGGAAAGACAAGCTTCATTTCCCGTTTGCTTGCCTTCTTGGTCTACCATAACGGGGTTGATACATTCGTAATATTTGTCTTCGTAACTTACGATGAATATACGTCTCAACACGCCAACCTGCGGAGCGGCAAGTCCGACTCCGTCCGCTTTTTCTAACGTCTGCTTCATATCGTCAATAAGTTCCCAAGTTTTGGGACCGAAATCAGTAACCGGAAAACTCTTTTTCCTTAAAGTAGGATCGCCTATTTGAATTATGTTTCTTACTGCCATTTTTCACCTTCAATTTAGATTATTTGAATTTACTTCAAGATAAACGGTAACGTTACCTTTATTATATTTATTCACAGTGTAGAATACGTCGTCGATTATATCGCTTCTGTTTACGTCTATTCGCATAAGAACCTGGTACCTGAACTTTCCCTGAAGTTTCTTCAGCGGCGCTTTCATACAACCGAAAAACTTAAAATTTTGTTTATAATTCTGATAAATTCTCTGTAATTCGCCATAAATCGCCTTAGTTGCTTCGATTGCCAACTCATCGTCCGAAGACTGAATAAGAACTCTGACGATATCCGTAAACGGCGGAAAAGCAGTCGCTTTTCTTATGGAAATTTCCCTTTCGTAAAAACCCTTATAATCGTATCTTATCGCCTGATGTAAAACGACATTATCCGGCGAATAAGTCTGCAAAACGACCTTACCCGGCATGTCCGCCCTACCACTTCTGCCGGAAACCTGAGTTATCAAAGAAAACGTCCTTTCCGAACTCCTATAATCGGAAAAATGCAAACTCATATCGGCGTCCAAAATTCCTACCAGAGTAACGTACGGAAAATCGTGACCTTTTGCAACCATTTGAGTTCCGACGAGAATATCCCCTTCTCTTGCGGCAAAACTGCTAAGTATCTTAAAATGCCCTTCCTTAGTTTGAGTAGTATCCCTATCCATACGAAGAATACGAGCTTCGGGAAAAATCTTATTGAGTTCTGCAACCACCCTTTCCGTGCCGACTCCGCCGTATTTTATAAAACGACTTCCGCACTCGGTACAAGCGGTTATCATTTTATATTTTGCGCCGCAATAATGGCATAAAAGCGAATCGTCTTCTTTATGATAAGTAAGCGAAACGTCGCAATTCGAACATTTTTGGACGTGTCCGCATTCGGTACAAATTACAGTTTTTGAATATCCTCTTTGATTAAGAAATATTATAGCTTGATTTTTTTTAGCGAGACATTCTTTTATTTCAGATACGAGCGCCGAAGAAAAAGGCGAATTATTCCCTCTCCTTATTTCTCTCCTCATATCGACTATCTCAATATCCGGAAGAGGTTTCTTATTTATTCTCTCCGGCAGTTCTACAAGATTATATTCTCCGTTCATCGCTTTAAGGTAGCTTCCGACCGACGGAGTTGCGCTACCGAGTATAACTTTAGCATGGTTATATTTCGCCCGATAAAGCGCGATATCTATCGTATCGTAACGCGGAGCCGACTCGCTTATATAACTGCCGTCGTGTTCTTCGTCAATTATAACAACACCTAAATTTTCAAGCGGCGCGAATATCGCGCTGCGAGCGCCGATTGCTATCTTAGCCTCTCCCGTACGAAGTCGCCACCACTCGTCGTACCTTTCACCGGCGGAAAGCCCGCTATGTAAAATAGCCGCCTTCTCCCCGAAACGAGACCTTAACTGCCTCAGCATTTGCGGAGTCAGGGCTATTTCCGGAACCAACATTATTGCCGTTTTGTTTTCTTTTATAGCATCGCTTATAAGTCTAAGATAAATTTCCGTTTTGCCGCTTCCTGTAACGCCGAAAATAAGCGTAACGTCTTTATCGGTGTTTCTTACCGAATTGACGGCATTGATTTGGGCGCCTGTCAGGGCGACGGTTTTATCCGTGTCTCCAAGATCCTTATACGGAGACCTTAATCTTTTTTCTTCCGTAACCGAAAGATATCCCTTTTCTCGTAAAGATTTAACGGCGGAAACCCCGAATTTTTCGTTCAAAACACTTAACGAAGTCTTACCGTTGTCGCAAAGATACAGGATAACGTCCTTTTGTCTGTAAGCGGTTTTATTTAATGAAGATAATATTTCGTCAAGGTTTTCGTCATCTTTAAGAGATGCGTAAGAAACGAATTGTTCTCTCACCTTTCCTTTGCGCATTTCCGAAGGCAAAAAAAGTCTGAACGAAAGGGCGCGCGAAACGTAACAAGTATCGGCAACGTACTTAGAAAGAGCCAGCGTCTCTTCAGAAAAAGCAGGCGTTTCTTCCAAAAGCGCAATAACGGGCTTTATCTTCTCTTTTTCGAGTACGGGAAATTCCTTCACGCCGACGACAATTCCCTCAAGAGTTTTCTTGCCGAAAGGCACTAAAACGCGACTTCCGGCAACGATGCGGGAGTCTTCAAAAGAATATTCGAAAATTTTATCTGTATCGCTGTGAGCGATATCAACGATAACGTCGGCAAACATAAAACAAAAACAATGCGTTCGGTTTTAAGCGAACGCATTAACAACTAATCTTTTACGCCAATAAGTTTGCCGTCGTAAATTTCCTGCGCGGCAACAGATAAAGGCTTTTCATTTCCTTCAAGTTCCGTTAAGCCCTGATTTTGTGCCTGTTCCATAAGTTGTCTTGCCCGTTTACTTGCCACTACGCAAAGCGCGTATTTAGATCCGATTTTAGCTGCCAAATCGTCAATCGGCGGTTTATGTATCATAATTTTTCTCCTATTTAATTGTTTTTTCTTTATTTATAATCTCTTCGATTTTTTTAACTGCGCTATCAAGATTGTCGTTTACGACGGTATAATCGTAAAACTGTTTTTTCTCTAATTCGTAGTCTATTCGCTGCATTCTTAATTCTATTTCTTTATCCGACTCCGTATGCCTGCCAATAAGCCTCGCTTCCAATTCTTTAAGGTTCGGAGGAATAACCATAATCAGTATTGCGTCAGGAAAACTCTTTTTTACGTTTAATCCGCCGTTTACGTCTATCTCAAGTAAAACGTCAAAATCTTTAAGTTTGTCCATCACGAACTTTTTAGGCGTTCCGTAATAATTCCCGAAATGTTCGGAATATTCCAAAAACCCTCCGTCCGCTATTTCTTTTTCGAAAACACTCCTGTCGATAAAAAAATATTCCTTACCGTCCGTTTCTCCGTTTCTCGGAAAACGAGTCGTACACGATATGCTTAAAGCCATATTGTCGTTCTTTTTCGTCAGAATTTCCGCTATAGTGCCTTTACCTACGCCGGAAGGCCCTGAAATAACGACTAAAACGTTCCTTTCTTTATTCAATATTTTGAACCTGTTCCCTTACTTTTTCAATTTCGTTCTTTAGCATTAAGCCGTAATTGGTAATCGTAAGATCGTTGGATTTAGAACAGATCGTATTAGTTTCTCTGTTGAATTCTTGCATAAGAAAATCCAACTTTTTACCCGACTTTTCGGTATTTATTATATTTACAAATTGTTGTATATGCGAAGAAAGTCTGGTAAGTTCTTCGTCAATATTGGACTTATCGGTAAAGAACGCTACTTCGTTTAGTAGCCTCGATTCGTCGTATTTAACGTCGGATAATGCTTCTTCGATTCTTTTCTTCAGTTTTTCTTTATACTCTCTAGCGACGAACGGCGCTCTCTCAGAAATTTTATTTCGAAGATCTTTTATCGTTTCCATCCTCGACAGCATATCGGAAATAAGTTTCTCGCCTTCCGCCTTTCGCATTTCGTTCAAGTTCTCGCAGGCTGCCTTCACCGTCGAAATAACGGCGTCCTCAAATCCCGTAACGTCAAGCACTGCAGCGTCAGACACTACGTCCGGACACTTCATAAAAAACGAAGTAGTACAATCGTTGGGAACGCTTATAAATTTTGAAATCTCGTCCGCCGCATTTTTATAACCTAAAAGTTTCGGGAAATTCACCGTCAATTCTCCGCTGTTTTCCCTCTTGTCGTAAAAATTAAGAAACAGATCGATCCTTGCTCTGCTTATATATTCCGCAACGGTTTTGCGTATTTTATCTTCTAAGGATATAAACGCCCTCGGCATCTTTGCGTTAAAGTCGAAATTGCGGTTATTCACCGTTTTTATCTCAATTAAAAGCGTTATTCCGCCGTCGGAATATTCCGCTCTTCCATACCCCGTCATACTGTACATAAAAAATCAGCCTTCAAATGTTTTATATATTTTAACACAGAAAAATAACTTTATCAAGTTTTTTAAATAAAATAATTAACTTTTAACAAGCGATTTAAATTCTTCTTCGCCTATAATTTTTACGTTAAGCGCGCGCGCTTTATCGAGTTTACTGCCGGCGTTTTCTCCGGCAACCACTAACGTCGTGTTTTTAGAAACGGACGAAACAACCGTTCCCCCTAAATCTTCTATAATTTTTGCCGCGTCGTCCCTCTTAAAATCGGCCAACGTACCGGTAAGAACTACTTTTTCTCCGCTGAATACACCCTTAAAATCTTTCTTTAC
>CAJOMM010000044.1 GCA_905235765.1 uncultured Clostridia bacterium | reverse complement strand
GTGCCGAAACCAACCAATTTTATTCCGTTATCTGAAAAATATTTTTCCGCAGCGGAAGAAAGAACCTCGGAAGAATTCTTCACGTTCTGATCTACGCTTACTTTAATCTCGTAACTATCTTTATAATCTACGGTCTTATTGAGTCCGAATATGCCCAAAAACAACATCCCGAAAAGCACCACGACCAGCCCGGCTATCAGAAAAATTTTACGATTATTCAACAATTTCATAATTACTCCTCCGCTCCTTCTTCGGGTTCTGCGTCTCTCTTAAGATTGATAAATCCCTCTTTGTAACCTGCAATAGAAAGGATTATATTCGAAAACACCCTGTGAATTACGAGGACTATTAAAGCGGAAAGCACCGAACCTATGGCTAAAGTTACCGCAAACGATCTGACTGTTCCCGTAGCCAAAGCAAGAATCGCCAGCGCTACGATAAGCGCGATAGCGGACGCTACCAATACCGGAACGAGCGCTTTCGAGAACGAGTTTTTCAAAGCGGATTTAACCGTCTTTCCGCGAGCGTATTCTTCCTTGATGGAAGCGCCGATAATTTCCAGTCCGACTGCGGTTAAAACGGTTGCGACGATTATTCCGAACACACCGCCGATAGCGACTTTAACGCCGGGAACGGCGACGAGCATCGAAACGTATACGAGCCCGAATAAAATCATAGAAAGCGCGTTTACTACGCCGTATACGTGGTATTTTACAAACGCGAATATTATATACGCCAATATAATTACCGAAACCGCGATAACGCTTTTAAGTCCCAGATTCGAGCCGTAAGGAGAAGAAATTGCTTCTCCGGAAGAAACGTCGTACTTGTACGCGAGACCGCCGGAACCTACCTGCAAAGCCGCTTGCCTTGCGTAAGCTTCCGTTGAAGTGGAAATAGCAAGAGATTTATCCTGGAAGGAACTGAGAGAAATAGGACTTGTTCCGCTCATAAGGTCGGTATCGCCCAACGTTATGCGAAGGTAATACGTCCCGTCTCCCATAAGTTTACTGAGCGTCTTGTATCCGTAATCGGAAAAATTGATATCCACTCTGTAAGCGCTGCCGCCGCCGACAGTGGCGTAAACGCCTTTATAAGTAGCGTTCTTCACCGCTTTGCCGTCGGTAAGTATTTCTTCGGTAGGATTCGAGGAAGTGCCGCCGTAGAATTTCAGTTCGCCGTAAGCCGCCGCAACCTCTACGTCGTGCTTAGTTGTGTCCGTATCGAGTTCGCCGTATTGGGTAAGGTTGCCTCTTAATTCCACTCTGATATCGTAATCGGCGTTTTCGCTGAGTTCCGCGTCGGATAATGCCTTTACGGTAAAGGTCTGATACCCTAAAGAGGTAAGTCTCGCTTTAAGCGTGCTTAAAACCTCTTCGATATCTTCTACGTCTTCAAGATTGTCCTCCGCAAGCGTAAGCGTATATGCGGTACCGCCCGAAAGATCGTAATCGGTATCTACGGCGCCGAGTATGGAATTGTACTGATATATGCCGTTTCTACCGTACGAATATCTTGCGAAAGTAAAAAACGCAAGTACCGCCATCAATATCGATATGACGGTGATAAGTATTTTTGATAAGCCTTTTTTCATTTTTGCCTCCGCCCGAAAAATTTATCGTTATTTTCCGAGCCTTATAAAATTATATAACAAATACGCCGACGCGGTCAATGATTTTTAAGAAAAATTTTTGCGTAATTAACGATTTGCACCGAAAATTCGCAAATTCGGCGTTATGAACCGCTGAGAATCAGGTAAACAAGCCCTGCCGCCGCCGCAACGCCCAAAAGCACGACCAACAGAATCTTCCAGAAAGATTTCGGATATTTCCCCCAAGTTTTGCCGGTGTTTCCGTTCACGAAAAAGTTAAACAGTTTTTGTTTGAAAGTAAAATTACCGACGTAAACGGGTATCATGCCGTACTTATACGTTACCCTTTCGTGCGAAGTGGAAACGTTAAGATAGTCCACCCTGTCGTAACTGTACTTACCGAGTATGGAACTTCTTATACTTTTATCCATCTTTTCTTTTGCGGTTACCCAGCAATCGGAAAGTTCGCGATCGTAATGGTACGCCATAAATCCCAAAAGATATTTTTCCTGATAAACTTTGGCGTTATTAGTGTCAAACGGCTGAATTTTTTCTATCTCTTTCTGTCCTATCTTGCTACCGGACGCAACCAGAACGTCGTCGAACTTAAAGTTGTAAGAACCGCTTATGTTTCTCCATACGACGTACGTTTCCGTGCGTTGATTCTTGCCGCTGCCCACCGTCCTCGTATGCGTAGTGCCTATTCTTCCGCGATAGACGGAATAAGTAGAACTGTCGAAAGTAAAGCAGGGCGCGTAAACGCCGCTTACGTTTTTACTTTCCAAATGTTTTTTGAATTTACGCGGAGCAAAAAAACGTTTTCTCGCCCAAGCCTTGCTGTATTCCAACGCCTTTTCCGCACCGAAAGAAAACGGGAGTACCCCGTTCGGTTTCAACCCGGCGAGTTCGTCGACCTTCTCAACGTGAGCCGTGCCGCAGAACGGACAGAATTTTGCCGTCTCTCTCTTGTCAAGCACGACTTTCGCTCCGCAATTATCGCATCTGAACACAGTCGTTTCGTCTGCCTTCCATTGCGAATCTGCACTGAGCCCCGACATAAAATCGCGCTCCTCCGCAACGGAAGAATCCTGAAATTTCCTTTCAGCGCCGCAATGCGGACAATAGAGGGCGTTCCTTTCGGGATCGTAGACCATATTGGCGCCGCACGACGAACATTTAGCGCTTTCGGTAGATACTTTCAGTTCTTCTTCTCCGAATTCGTTTTTCCCTTCGGACATTTTCAGCCTTCAATTTTATTGAGTTCTTCCAGCATATTCTGAAGATCTGCGCCGTGAACGTCCGCCGCCTCTCCCACGGTTTCGCCGTGAGCCAAGGCGCATCCTAAACAGTGCATACCGTATTTCATAAGTATTTCGCCCGCGTTGGGGTTTATTTGTATTGCGTCGAATATAGTGGTGTTTTCCGTAATTTTATTTGCCATTTCGGTTTCTCCTTTTTTACTTTTAATTTGCGTTAACCAAACTAATCGTTTTTTAAAATTATTTTTTTATTTATTATATTATCATTTTAAATATAAGTCAATTCTTTTTAAACGTATTATACCGCTTTGAGGCTCTTGATTTTTTTACAGGAATAAGGTATAATCTTATTATGTACGAAAATTTGTCTTCAAACCTCGAAAAAATCATCTTAAAACAAAGAAGCGATTTTTCGCTTTCAAAATTCGCCTGCAACGATGGCGACGCTTTAAGAAGAAATAATGACGAAGGTTCTTCCGTTCTTCGCGCGCCATTTTATAAAGACGCTGACAAAATAGTGAATTGTCCGTATTTTTCAAGATACGCCGACAAAACGCAGGTTTTTTCGCTGAGATATGACGACGACTTTACAAGAAGAAGTCTGCACGTTCAGTTGGTTTCAAGAATAGCGAGAAATATAGGAAAAGCGCTTAATTTAAATTCTGACCTCATCGAATCTATCGCTTTAGGACACGATATCGGACATACTCCTTTCGGACACGCCGGAGAAAAAGCGCTGGATAAAGTGCTTTACAAAAATTGCGGAAAAAGGTTTTTCCATAACCTGCAATCGGTAAGGGTGCTAGATAAAATCTTTAATTATAACGTAACTTTGCAAACGCTTGACGGCATACTCACCCACAACGGCGAAAGGCTGGAAAACGTTTACGCACCCGTTCCGCTTAAATCGTTTGCGGAATTCGACGAGACGTTAAAAAGATGCGCAACCGACACGGAATTTATGTTTTCTTTATCCCCTGCGACTTTAGAGGGCTGCGTAGTCAGACTTTCAGACGTTATCGCGTATATCGGAAAAGACCGCCAGGACGCCGAACGCGCGAAAATCGTTAAAGAAGATCAATTCAGCGACGGAGAAATAGGCGGCTTTAACGCCGAAATCATAAACAACCTCACAGTAAACGCGGTAGAAAATTCATACGGTAAAAACTATATAAAACTCGACGAAAAGCATTTTTGCGGTCTCAAACGCGCGATGGAAGAAAATTATTCCAAAATTTACGAAAGCCCTGCCGCGCTTGCGTCTTTAAGCGGCGTTCTGGAACCGATGACGGAAAAAATATTTAACGCTATGCTACAAGACCTGAAAAATAAAAAGCGCAATTCGCCAATCTTCGTCCACCACGTCGACTTCGTTAAAAAATCGCATTACAAAAGATATTTCGACTACGAAAAGGAAGATCCGAACATTATAGTCGCCGACTTCATCGCTTCTATGACCGACGACTATTTCATCGCGCTTTACAAAAAACTTTTCCCCGATTCGGAATTAAATATAAACTACCGCGGATATTTCGACTGATTTTTCTTTAAAAGTTTTACGCAAAAATAAACGAGCGCGGCTACGCCTATAACCGCCGTCATAATCACCGTCGCCGTATCCCATGCTTGTCCTTCCAATATCCCCACTTTATAAGACAACGAAAGACCGCCTAAGTCGTATACAAAATGCAAAAATGACGGCAAAATAACGTTTGCGGAATATATCATAACTGCGCCGAACATTGCGCCGGTTAAAAAAGTGTATCCGACCTGAAGCGCGGTTTCCCCTATACTTGCTCCGCCGAAAAGATTTCCGAGATGACATAAAGAAAATAACGCCGCCGAACATAACGCGGCGAGAAAATCCCTTCGGGGATTTTTTTCAAATTTCAATAAAAACAGGGGAAGAATAACGCCTCTGAACACAAATTCTTCGGAAACGCCCACGGACAGGCAATACAAAATAAATATAATAGCGCTTTCGCCGCTTTTATAAACAACGTTACCGCTGAATACTCCTATAAACGGAAAATTGTTAACGCAGACCAAAAACGCGACTGTAAACGGCAAAACCGCAGTTTTTTTTACGTGCGAAAAAATTCCGAAACCGCACCTATGCGCATATATCGCGCATATTACGGAGACTAACGCCCTTACCCCTATCTGCACGGAATAATAAAGCGCCATAGGAACGGTTTTGCCGCTGAAAGACACGGGAAGAGAAAACGCCGCCACGGAAAAAAGAACGACGATAATTGCCGTAAGAACGGGAGACTTTTCCGCATTTTTTCTCGCGTTATTCATTTATGCGTTCTCCAGACTGCGTTTATAATAAAAAAGATACTGTTGGAAATATCCTGCGTCTTCTCCGAATTTGCCGACAAGATATTCGGAAATTTTATCGCGATTTTTAAGTTCGCCGTTCAAGTTCTCTCTGTACACCTTTTCTATCCAGGTGTCGACGGGAAAACTGTCCGAACGGTGAAAACCGAAAAGCAAAACGCAATCCGCGACTTTAGGACCTACGCCGTAAATTTTGAGAAGGCGTTTTTTGAGTTCCGCCGTAGGAAGCGTCTTTAAATTTTCGCAATCGAAAACCTCTTCATATCCGTCGGCAAGAGATTTTATGTAAGGCGCGCGATAACCTAACCCTCTTTCCGTAAAAAACGCCTGCTCTCTTTTTTTTAAGTTATCGACCTTAAAAAACGAGTAATATTCGCTTTCGCCGAATTTTTTCAATTCTCCGCAATCTTTACAGAGTCTTTCGATTATGCCTTTTATCCTCGGAATATTGTTATTCTGGGACACGATAAAGGAAAAAAGCGTTTCGGAAGGGTCTTGATTTAAAATTCTTATTCCCTTTCCTAACGTCGCCGACGTCTCCATAACGCCTTTCAATTTTTTAGCCCTGCCGACTATCGCCGAATAATCTCTGTCAAGGTCGAAATAATTATAAAAGTAATCGGCGTCTTTTTCTTCGCAGACTATTACGGCGCGCTCCCCCGAATTGTAGGCTACGCACGCTTTATCC